>JAUWME010000473.1 GCA_030613285.1 Candidatus Zymogenus sp.
CAAAAGAAAAAGGTGATTTTAAGAAGGTGTGAGACTTACGATGAGGATGTCATATCTGGAATTATAAAAGAATCCTTTGATGATCTTGGGATTAAGCCGAAAGGAAAGACCCTTATCAAGCCCAATGTTGTTACGGCAAACAAGGGAGACATCTTCGATTCCTACACCCACCCTGTCGCTGTCGGCTCGGCTGTTGATGCCCTTCGCTCTATGGGAGCGCCTGATATTGTTGTTGGGGAGTCCGGGGGCTACGGTGTCCCGTCAAGGCTCTTTCTGAAGGAGTCTGGATACTACAAGATGGGGAAGGAAAAGAACGTAAAGGTTGTAGATTTTAACGAGGAGAAGAGCTACAAAGTCCCACTAAAAAACGGAATGTGGCACAAATCGATGCTCGTGGCAAAAAGCCTGCATGACGCCGAATTTAAGGTCTGGATGCCCAAGCTCAAATATCACATTTGCTGCACAATAACAAACGCCCTAAAGCTCAATATCGGTATCCTGACCCACGCCGAAAGGATGCTCTATCATGACGACCGACTGAACGAAAAGATTGTCGATCTTCTGGAAATCGGTTTTCCCGATGTTGTCATCAGCGATGCCATAAAGATTGGCTACGGCTACGAGTCCGCCCCAAAGCCCTTCGATCTTGGGCTGCTGCTCATCTCAGATGATCCTCTGGCCGCAGATGCCGTGGGGGCAAAGATATTGGGATTTAAACCTGAGGATGTTATACATCTGGTCATGGCAAGTGAGCGGGGATATGGCTCCATTGCCGATGAAGATATCGAGGTTACCGGCGATATTGCCATTGACGAGCTTTCTGAAAAGACAAAAGACATTGAAAGCGAGTATCAGGACATACATAAGTTAGATACCCAGCTGAAGTTTTACACGGGCAACGATCCCGACAGGGGCCGTTTTTGCTACGGCGGTTGTCTTGCCGGGCTCAAGGGCTGCCTCGGAACGATTGACGCAAGGAGGCCGGGATCTGTCAAAAATGCCCGTTCGGGGGGAATAGTCACAGGAGTCTATGAGGGGGACGTCATCCACCCAAACGACACAGTTGTTATGATTGGCGACTGCACAAGGGTCGTGGGTAAGCTCGAAGCAAAAAAAATCAAAAAGATTGGAGGGTGTCCCCTGGGGACGAAACAGCTCTTTGTAACCCTCCCCTTCACCTACGGAATGTCAAGTCCCCTGTTTGATCCCAGGGATGCAGCCCTATTCATTTATAATTCTGTGGCAAAAGTAGTAAAGACAGTGTCAAACATGATTTTCACAAAGAGGTGAAGGCCCTCGACATGAATTGAAACACATCGACTTATCCACGTTATTTCAGACATACAATAATTGGATGGATAACTCAATCAAGAGATGATGCGCATAATCCATGTGAACGTGTAAAGTCAACAGGGCCTTTGAATTATCATCACTCGTTCGCTCCTTTACTGAACTGTATTTTTTACAAGGCAAATAGAAATGGGTTTTAACACCGGTATTATAGGCCTTCCTAATGCGGGGAAATCTACAATCTTCAATGCGCTCACCGGGGCAGAGGCTCAAACTGCGGGCTACCCCTTTACTACCATTGACCCAAACAACGGCGTTGTGGCGGTGTCGGACGAGAGGCTCTTTGAAATCGCTAAAATTACAAATCCAGAAAAGGTAACTCCCGCATCTATGGAATTTGTCGACGTTGCGGGTCTGGTCAAAGGGGCAAGCACGGGAGAAGGATTGGGCAACCAATTTCTGGGACACATCAGAAACCTCACTACCACGATCCACGTGGTGCGCTGTTTCAAAGATGAAAACGTGGCACACCCCGAAGGGGATATTGATCCAAAACGGGATATTGAAATTGTTGAGACGGAGCTAATCTTGGCCGACCTTGCAGTCGTTGAGCGAAGGATAGACAAAATCAAAAAGGTAGCCCAGTCGGGAGATAAAGATGCAATGGAGGCGCTTAAAGTCTTTGAATCGGTGAAGGCTCTCCTCGACTCGGCAAATCTTGCAATCGATTTTCTGCCTAAAAAGGATGTGGAAAAATCGATCTTTTACGAGATGAATCTCATAACGGCAAAACCAGTGCTCTTTGTTGCCAATGTAGATGAAGGCTCCCTCCCCGACGGAAATGATTACTCAAGGAAAGTCCAAAAAATTGCTGCCGATAAAGGGGCTACGGCGGTTGTAATCTCCGGAAAATTTGAGGAAGACCTCCTTTCACTAAACCCCGACGAGCGAGATGAATATCTGAAAAGTACGGGACTGACAGAGACTGGTCTTTTACAGATTATCAGAGCCGGATACAATCTCCTTGGTCTGATTACCTTTTACACCGCAGTGGGGCCAGAACTTCGAGCATGGGC
>JAUWME010000064.1 GCA_030613285.1 Candidatus Zymogenus sp.
AACCATTACAAGGGAAATAATCAAACAAAAGAGCGTCAAGTATGAGGTATTGGACAACGGCGTCGTATATGTCCGCTTGCCCCAGTTTATCGAAACGACGATGATGGATTTTAAAAAAGCCCTTAAGGACGCAGAGAAAGAGTTAAACGGTGGAGAGATCAAAGGAATAATCCTCGATTTGAGAAACGACCCCGGCGGTCTCCTGTCAAAATCCGTGGAGATTACCGATATGTTTGTCGAGGAAGGAACAATTGTCTATACAGAGGGGCGGGTTTCAGGAAGCAGGATGATGTTTAAGGCCCACAAACTTGGAACTCTTCCGAAGACTCCGATGGTGGTATTGATCAACGGCGGCAGCGCCAGCGCCTCTGAAATTGTGGCTGGTTCTTTGAGAGACCACGGCAGGGCCATTCTGATTGGGACAAAAAGTTTTGGTAAGGGCTCCGTCCAGACAATCATTCCAATGTCCGATGGATCTGGAATTAAGCTGACAACGGCGAAATACTATACGCCCAGCGGAGTTTCGATACACGGTGTGGGAATTGAGCCGGACATCATGATTGAAATCTTAGTGCCGGAAGAGAAGGAAGATTCCACAGATGACAAAGACGAAACAAACAAGACAGAGGACGATAAAGATAAAAAGGTGGAAGATGTTCAATTGGACAAAGCGAAAGAGGTTCTCAAAAATTGGAGCAAATACAAGGATCTTCTCAAAGTGAATTTAAAAAAGTAATCGCTGTGTCTTAAATGACTACAAAAAAAATTAAAAACAAAAAAATGGGGGAGCGGAAAAACAAATCTCCCAAGGCAACTAAAGCTGCTATCCGCTCCCCCAAAAAGATATCTAAAAGCAAAGATAAAAGCAAAACCAAAACGAAAGCCAAAAACAAAACAATTGGTTTGTTTGAGTCAAAGGGCAGATATATTGCTATTTCCGCCCTTTTACTTGTTGCTATTGTTGTACTTGTTTTTGTGGCATTCGGTTTGATAAAAAAGAGGGTGGAGCCGATATTTCCCAGCCCCTCTTTGACCGGAATCCCGATTGATACTCCCACGGGCGCGCTCAAGACCAAAAGAGATATTGTCGCGATCAACGAAGAGATTACCCGTTCCCTCCTTGAGCTTGGTTTTTCTGAGTTATCTCTCGAAGATGCCGATGAAGAGCTTCGGGTGAGTGGTGGTGTTCATTTCAAAGAAATTATCGAGAGTTACACCTTAAAAGATGGTGATGATAAAAAAGAGATTGTCAAATTTCTGGATGAAGGACTAATAAGTTTTGGCGATGACGTGACCATCGATGAAACTGAGCTGTCGGATGGCGGGTTGAGGCTCATTTTTTATTTGCAAAATCATCCCGTAAGGAGGCTCACGTTTTCACCGCCCGCATCAAATGTCCCGAACGATTTGAAGATAGTAAAACCACCTGTGGAAAGGCGGCTCCCAAGGCTTGTAATTATCATGGATGACATGGGGACAAACAAAAAGTATTTGAGGGAGCTTCTGGCGTTGAAATATCCGGTAACTATCTCTGTGATGCCGCATCAGCCATATTCAAAATATGTTGCGAAGCGCGCCCATAAAAAGGGTGCAGAGGTGATGTTGCATCTCCCCATGGAGCCTATAGGATATCCCAACAATAATCCAGGGGCGGGGGCGCTCTTTACCTTTATGGAAGATGAGGTGTTCAAAAATAGTCTCATCTCAGCTATTGACTCGGTTCCAAACATCGTTGGTGTCAACAATCATATGGGTTCTCTGTTGACCCAGGACGAGGCAAAGATGAAGCTGATGCTCACAGAGCTTAAAAAAAGAGGGCTCTTTTTTGTGGATTCAAGGACTACTGCAAAGACAAAAGCTTATGGGTTGGCGGTCAGGATGGGTGTCCCAACTGTGGAGAGGTCGGTTTTTCTTGACAACGAAAACGATGTAAAAAAGATCAAAGAAAGGATAAGGGAGCTTATAAAGAAGGCAAAGGAAAATGGCGGGGCCGTGGGAATTTGTCACCCAAAGTGGGAGACTATAGAGGCCCTGAAGTTGATGGAGCCGACTTTGACTTCCGGGAAAGTTAAGGTTGTTACTGTCGGTGAACTGTTGAAACAAAAATAGATAATTTATTCGGCTGGAGGGAACATGGAAAACTTCTTGGACTTGTTGGTGGATGGCGGTATCTTGATGATCCCGATACTGCTCTGTTCGGTTATTGCGCTGGGGGTCTTTCTGGAGAGGATTTTCTATTTCAGGAGAAAGAAGATTATTCCACAGGAGCTTTTAGTTCAGGTGGAGGATCTAATCAAGGGCAATAAAATAGACGATTTGACAAACGTTTTGAAGAGAGATCGCTCGCCCATGGCAAGGATATTTTTTACCGCCCTTAAAAACTTTGGGAAAAAGAGGGTGATAATCAAGGAGTCTGTAGAGGAGGTGGGAAGACAGGAGTCCGAGCTTCTGGAAAAGAATGTGGGGGTGCTTTCTGTCATAGCCCAGATAACCCCCCTACTGGGCCTTTTGGGTACGGTTCAGGGAATGATCAAGGTCTTTAACAAGATTGTGTCTATCGGCGTTGGGGACCCTTCCCAGCTTGCTGATGGAATATCGGTGGCGTTGGTTACCACTGCGGCGGGGCTTACTGTTGCCATACCAACACTCATTGGGCACCACTACCTTATGGCCCGGGCAAACGAACTCACCTCTGAAATGTTGCAATACACCATCGGATTTGTGGACATAATAAAGGGTGATGATTAAAGCCTCTTTTTTTGGGCGATCCCCTTAAAATGGCTTTTAACTGATTTGCTTGGATGAAAGGATTTTAGTAATGGATTTTAGGAAAAAAATAAGAGGCGATGAACCTGTAAATGTAAATCTCATTTCGCTTATCGACGTTGTTCTCTTGCTCCTCATCTTCTTCATGATATCTTCAACGTTTGTTGTAAAACCCGGACTCAAGGTGGACCTCCCCGAAGCATCCGTGGAGGAGGTTCCTCAGGAGAAGGGGGACATTGTCGTTTTTGTAACGAAGGATAACAAGGTTAAGATTGACGATGAGTTTTATAGCTCTGCTGAGCTTTATGAAAAACTCTCTGCCCTAAAAAAGGAAAAGCCGGAGGCAAAGTTGATTATTCAAGCAGACGAGGAAGCGAACCATGGAACCGTTGTTGATATCATGGACAATGCCAAAAGAACCGGTTTTACAAGGCTCTCCATTGCCACAGAGAAGAGGAAGGAATAAAGCTATTTGTAGGAAATGATAGAAAAAAACTGTCATTGTTTGAAATAAAACAAGGGGCTTAAGCCCCTTGTTCAAAGACAAAAATCGGGCTTTTTGACATCAAGATAAAGGGAAATCGCTTCTTTTGTTCTTTCCATAAGCTCATCGAAAATCTTTGCCTGTGTGTGGCAACCCGGAAGTTCGATAACCTCGGAGATAAAGTAACCATCTTTTCCCTGTTCCACAATGACACTGAATTTTTCAATCATATTATTAACCACACTGCTAAATCTCATAAGTCAGTTTAATCATCATTGTGCAGTTTAGTCAAGGTAAGTGTAAGGAAGGGCAGTTGTTCAGTTCTCGATGATTGAGTGAAAAGTTATTTCTCCTTTTTAGTCCTTATCTCTAATCCCCCGCCGAAGGTAGCCACGCATCATTGCCCTCCCCCATTAACCTTCCTGTAATTAATTTAGTAGTTGGCCCAACACCCCATTAATTGCAACTTCCAGCAAACCCCCCAAGCAATTGGCCCAGCAAATGTACTATCTCCCCAACTGAAATGTTCCAGCAACCCTCAGCAACCCCTTTTTTAATCCTTGACCGGAAGCTCCGTACCGCATCTTTTGCAAAAGCGGGTGATCTCTTTCTTGCTGTTGATTTTAAATATATCGTCCATCTCTTCGCAATTTGGGCAGAGGTCCCAGTTTCTAAACAATATCTGATCATCCATTGATCTTATATATTTTATTTCGGTAAATTTTAACCAGAAGAGGTTTTCGCCGTTTCTAAGGTCGCCGTCCTCACAGGTCTCTGAAAAGAGAAAACCGCCGGCACCCATAGAAAACGCCCCAGCCGGAAGGGATATCTCCATCCTGGCTTCATTAAAACCGCCGTCCTTGTCAAACCCTGGGGGAGTTACCTCCTCGCAAGTGGTTATCTTTATTCCAATAGCTATTGTCATTCTGTCATCTCACAAAGGTTTTAGATAGGTTAAGGATGGTATCAAAACCACCCTGGATAGTCAAGAGATTAGAGGGTTTTTGGGGTTTAAAAAAGGTTTTATTGTTTTTCCCTGAGTGATGGATTTAAAAATATTTAAAAAAAATAATTTATCAAAACCCTTTTATTTCTTTCCAGCTGGACAGATTTTGTTTATAATGAAATTGTTATGAAAACCAAAAAAATTCATATTGCCGCAATCCTTCTCTTTGCTATGACTCTTCTTTTTGCATTTCCTCTCTTTGGCCAGGAGGTGGAGCACCTTTCTGATGTCTGGAAGGAGTTTACCTACATACCGTTAAAAAGGGTTGATCGTTGCAAAGATATTGTCGAGATGTTTAAACACTTTGGGGCAGATGAAATTTACGTTGAACCAATAGAGGGTGGAAGGTCATGTCCGGGAAACATCATTGTTCCCCTCAAATCGGGGACAGCTAAAGATAGATTGGACGGGGACAGTGTTAGCTATATTATTATATCCGCTCACCTCGACATGGAAGGGGATGGCGTCGGTGCTTTGGACAACTACAGCGGCTCTTTGATGATGGCGGCTCTTTATAAGGGACTTAAAGGAAGTGAGCGAGCGCACGATTTTCTCTTCATCGCATTCGACAGGGAAGAGGAAGGTCTCTTGGGCTCCAAGGCTTTCGTAAAAAAAAGTAGATTTATGCCAAAAATGCCAGAGAATATTCACGCTGTAATTAATCTCGAATGTCTCGGCATTACACTCCCTCATCCATGGCCCGAAGGCTCTTCTGATTCCTTGGAGGATCTCTTTATCGAAGTCGGCAAGAGGTATAACCTTGATCTATCTCCAGTTTCAATAAAAAATGTCCGTACAGATTCCCTCCCATTTCTCGAAAAAGGCTTTCCGGCGATAACTCTGGATGGAATAATGCCTTACGATCTTTTTATCCTTGGGTCTCGATTAGATGTCCCTGCCGTTATTGACAAGAACACTTTTTTCCAGAGCTACCCGATTTTGCTGGAGTATATTTTGGAGGTGGATGCTCTTTCGGAGTGGCCTGACCCAAAAAATGTAAGGTAGGGGATGAAGAATTTTTGTAGTTTATGTCAGAAAATGTTTTCTTTTTCTCCAAAAATAGTTTAATATATGAAGGAGAATCTTCAAATTGAAAGCTATTTCATGGCAATATCTATTTGTTCAAGCTGATAGGAAGGAGTTATTTAGTTTTTTTATTATTTTTTGGAGGTCAAAATGAAATTTCCCGACATCGAATTTGATCCTTTTTTTGCCTGGGTGAACAGACCGAAGATAATGTACAGCCCGGGACTCCGTTCAGAAGTGGGGTACGAGCTGGGCGAGTTAGGGGGAAAAAAGGTTGCAGTATTTACAGACAAGGGGATTGTAGATGCCGGCGTGGCCCAAATGGTCATCGATGAGATTGAGAAGTCGGATTTGGAGTTGGTAGGGGTCTTCGATGGGATCGTACAGGATGCCAGAATCGAAACCATTAATGAAGGGGCTAAATACTACAAGAAAGTGGGCGCTGATTCAATGGTCGTAGTCGGTGGTGGCAGCGTGATGGATACATCCAAGGCCATAAATATCATGGTGGGCGAAGGGCACGAAGACTTCAAACCTCTGGCGGAGCAGGCAGCCCTCTACGACACGGCAAAACGTCTGCCGCCGCATATTGCCTTTCCCACAACGGCGGGCACAGGAAGCGAGGTAACGTCGGCGATGGTTGTGCTGGACGTTGAAGAGCACCTGAAGCTCTCCGTGGCGCACCCCTACTGCAACTGTGATATTGCCATGCTTGACCCTGAGCTAATGGTGAAGTTACCCCCGAAGATAACGGCCTTTACCGGAATGGACGCCCTGACCCATGCTATTGAGGGAATGACCGCAACATCTCATGAGCCAATAGCCGATGCCCTCTGTATTCATGCCATCAGGCTAATAGTAAAATATCTCCCCATTGCCGTAAACAAGCCAGAAGATGTCGAGGCCAGGGGATATATGCTGATTGCCAGTACTTTGGCCGGGATGGGCTTTGGAAATTCAATGACAGGAGGCGTCCATGCTACGGCCCACGCCCTGGGGGGGGTCTATGGCGTTGCCCACGGAATGGCCAATGGTATTATGCTGCCGCTCCTCATGGATTTTAACACCAAGGAAGCTCCTGAGAAGTTTATGCTAATTGCCGATGCAATGGACATCGACTGTAATAAAATTGACCCGAAGGAGGCAGGAACGCTCGCAGCCGGTGTGGTCAGGAAACTCAAAAAGAAATGCGGACTTACTGAAACCCTGAAGGATTTTGACATACCCGATGATGCGGAAAAACTTCAGCAATTGGTGGAGATCGCATCGGGGGATTCCCAAGTTGGCTACAACCCCCGCTATCTTGAGGAAGAGGACATCCTCAAGCTTTACCTCGAAGCGATGTAAAGTGTTATTGGAAAGTTACATTACATTAACATTATTAATGGAGAAAAAAAATGGAATTTTGGAGTGACGGAAAAGAGCCAATCAAGGCCTTCCTGAAAATGTTTGAAAAGTGTGTTGATGATCCTGAGCTGAACAAGGGTCTAAAAAAAGTCAACCAGCTTATCTGGTTTGACTACACCAAGGATGACCCTGAATGCTCTTTCTGGCTGGACTGCCGTGGGGGGGAAATAAAGGCGGGGCAGGGAAAGCCGGAAGGCGACCCCGATCTGGTAATGAGTCTCTCCGCAGATGATGCCCATCGTTCGTGGTCAAACAAGCTGAACCCGGTCATGGCCATTACGAGAAAAAAGATAATCATAAAGGGATCTGCCACAGGCCTTCTAAAGCTTGCCCCAAAGCTGAAAAAGGTAGCGGTTTTTTACAACGAGGCATTGGAAGAATTGGGCTGGGGTGACAAGAAGATGTAAGGTGCCACTTGTCTAATGGGTTGGCTGGTAACAAGCGGTAGGGTTAATGTAGAGTGAAAATAGGCGTGAGTGCAGCGACCTTTAGACCTGTGTTTGTTGATTAGGCTTTAGAGGGAGAACCGGAGGCGGAAATCTCTTACTTGAGGATGGACGATAGTTTCCGGTTCTTCTTTAGCCTCAAAAGGATCTTTCGGTTTTATCATCAACGAAACGTCAAAATCTATAGACTAATAAATTTGTATTTACAGGAAAACTATTTTTAAAAGGGGGAGCAATGTTTGGAAATACTGGAAAAGTCATCAACATTGATCTGACCAAAGGAACAATTGAAACTATTACCTTGGACGAAGGTGATTACAAAAAATTTATAGGGGGCAGCGGTCTTGCTGCAAAGATCTTCTGGGACAGGGGAAACTTTGATGCCGATCCCCTCTCTCCAGAGGCGATGCTGATCTTTATGAACGGCCCTTTTGCGGGGCTGAAGATCTCCGGCACCAGCAGAAACTGCGTTGCCGGTTGCTCCCCGTTGACGGGAAACTGGGCAGATTCCTCCTGCGGTGGTTATTTTGCCCCGGAGTTGAGGTATGCAGGATTTGACGGAATTATTATCACGGGCAAAGCCGAGGAACCATCCCTTATCGTCATTAACGATGACAAGGTCGAGATTGTTGATGCCAAGGACCTCTGGGGTTCGGGGATTGAGAGTGCAAATGCTACGCTAAAGGAAAAGCACGGCAAAAACGCCCGCACGGTCCTCATCGGCCCTGCTGGCGAAAACGGTGTCCTCTTTGCCAACATCATGCACGAGGCGCACCACGCGTTTGGTCGCACCGGGTTTGGTGCCATAATGGGTTCAAAGAACCTCAAGGGTCTTGTTGTTTTGGCCTCTAAAAAGGAGATGAAGTTCGCTGACGCCAAAGAGTATGAGGCAATCAGAGCAGAGGTAAATCCCCTGATAAAGGATGCCTTGGCCTCAGACGTCATGCGAGAAAACGGAACCGCCGCAAACCTCGAGGGGGGTGTTTACGCCGGTGATGTCCCCATCAAAAACTGGACGTCAAATTTTTGGGAAGATATGGCAGACGCCCTAACCGGGTCGACTCTTACAGATACCTATCTTACAAAACGGAGTTCCTGCGCCTTTTGCTCCGTTGCCTGCAAAAGAGTAGTCGAGGTCAAGGAAGGACCCTTTAAGATTTCCGAAGGTCCCGGCCCAGAGTACGAAACCATCACCGCCTTCGGCTCCATGATGAACTCCATGGACCTTGCGGCAACCTGCAAGGCAAACCGTATTTGTAACGATTTGGGAATGGATACGATTTCCTGCGGCGTTACTATTGCCTGGGCAATGGAGGCCTTTGAAAAGGGACACCTGACCACCGACGACACCGACGGCGTCGAGCTTAACTGGGGCGATATGGAAACAGTCATTGACGTTATCCTCCCGAAGATATCGGGAAAGGATGGAAAGGTGGGGGGGCTTCTTGCTGAAGGGAGTAAAAGGGCCGCCGATAAAATCGGGAAGGGTGCCATCGACTACCCCACCCATTGCAAAGGGCTGGAGGCACCAATGCACGACCCAAGGGGGGGTGGGCACGGTCTTGCCTTGTCCTACGCCATGAGCCCCAGGGGGGCCTGCCACGTTGCCGATCCGCTGCTTTTTATCGAGATGGGCTCTGTATATCACCCGGACATAGG
>JAUWME010000033.1 GCA_030613285.1 Candidatus Zymogenus sp.
GATACCGATTCCAACAATCCAGGGCGCGTTTCTTTGGGTTGCCACCATCAGGAAGTTGTGGGAAAGTGCAGCCCCCACAAACATTCCCATCACGAAGATTGCGGCATCGCCGTCCCCCTCCCCAGAAAGAAATATCTGGCGACCGGGGCAGCCTCCAGCGAGTGTAAACGACAATCCTGCAAGTACCATCCCGCCGAGGTTGAGAAGCTGGTTGGTGTGTGCCGCGGGCTGTTTAATGATTTCTCCAGCGGCGTCTATCCCGCGAATAAATCCGGGATGGAACTGCCCGTAGATCAGGTTCATCACAAAGGCGGCGACGACAAGGGCGATAACCCCGCTCAAGAGGTGAAAATCCCTCATTAGTACCACGTCCCTGATGGCGCCCATAGTGCAAAACCTTGTCCTCTGGGCGAGAAAGCCGATGATGAGGGCCGCGCCAACCGAAATAGCTACGGGCGCTGCCATGGCGCCGGGGCCCTTTATGCTTCTAAAGAGCGCTGCTCCCTCGCCAAAGTTCGGATAGACAATTGCCAAGATGAGAAGAACTACCATGAAAGCGGGAAAAATCCAGGCAAACTTGGTGTCACCCTGATGCGCCCTTCCGAGGTTGAAGCCCTTTTTGAGAAAAAGGACACCGGCCGTAATTCCGACAGTGAGGCCGACCAATCCAACAATTGCGTTCCAGTCCCCGCCGGAGAGACGAAGGAGAGCCCGCCACGGGCAACCGAGAAATACCAGCGCTCCGAACATGGCCGTCATGCCCAGGAAGAACCGTATCATCGGTGCCGAGCCGGCACGATACCTGAACTCCTTGAAGGCAAGGGCCGCAATGAGGGATCCAAAAACGAAAGCTGGTATTTCAGGACGAAGGTACTGGACAATACCGGCTCTGTGAAGACCCAAGGCGCCCACAATATCCCGCTCAAAACAGGCCATGCAGATGCCCATGTTCCCGGGATTTCCGAGCTTTTGAAGGGTGGCGGCGATGATCCCTATAATAGCACCGACAGCAATAATACCCCATCTGCTTGCAAAAAAGCTTTTAACTTTTGACATCACAAATCTCCTTTCAACAATAAAATAGTCATTTCTATAACTCACAACAAACAAAATCTCTAATGCTTAAAAAGCAATTAAATAGTTACCCTGCCAGTCCGTGCAAGTGAGAGCCTGAACTGCAGGAACATGACGCACCATAAAGCTGAGACATTATTGTCCGCTTAAACTGCTTGACTGCATATTGTGCTTGATTGGCAGTATTCCACAGAAGACGTACCGCAAAATCAAGACGACATTGTCTGCTTAAAACTACCAGCCAGCTTTTATTTAAAAAATATATTGAGAGTCTCCGTAACCGACCACAACCCATCCGGGCTGCTGGCCGGGAGGTGTTCCCCGGTTACGGCAAGGAGGGTTTGGTGGGCGTAATCATACATCGGGACCACCCGGGCCCCGAAGAATGGCCTCATCTTGATGAGGGCAAGATTTTTCTGATCAATCGTATCATTCTGTCTCTTCTTTTTTTCCCCGATTGGGGGGAAATTAAAATATAGGTACTTATATACAAACATTTAACGGTTTTGTCAAGGTTTTTTTTCATTTTATTTTCTCTATACAAATAATCTTGACAAATTGCGTCAAACGGATTACGTTAAGCAAGCCAATGGTATTTTATAAAATCAAACAAATAATTGAATGAAATTTAATTAGCAGGAGAAAAAATGAGTAACAAAGAGATAGTTATCGTAAGTGATGTTCACGGAGAATATGAGGCGTTAGCAAAACTCGTTGGCCCAGATGATACCCTCTTTATAGCCGGGGATCTTCTGGTTTTTATGGACTTTACTGATTTTTCAAGGGGAATTCTCGCAAAGGCCTTTACCATCGATGAACTAATCGAGGGGCTAAAGGAGATGGCCGAAGGAAATCTCGACAGGGTAAATGATGCATTCATGCAGATAACCACGCCGGGTGAGGAGCGATACGAGAAGATACTTCCCCTAATCGAGAGCGAATATGAAAAGCTCTTTAAACTGCTCCCATGCGAAACTTACATTCTCTACGGGAACGATGATTACCCCGATATTTTGAGGGAGAAACTTGGGAAGAAGGCCAAGGTCATTGAGGCCGGTGTCGTCAAAACTAACGGGATTGAGATAGCAATGGTTTCCGGGATGCCGGGGGCAAAGCATACACCGCAGTTTCCGGGAATTGTATCCATGGAGGTTTATGAGGAGATGTTCACAGGGCTTGACCCCGCTGATGTGATCATTACCCACGTACCGCCCAAAGAGGACGGGAGTGATAGTAAAGATGAGGGGCCTGACCAAATCAAATTGACATACGATACTATTGCCAAGAGAAACGAGCCTTCCAGCGCAGCCATCACAGAATATATCAAACGGCATAAACCGGCATATTCTTTTTTTGGCCATGTCCACAACCCAAATGTTACAAACGCCAAGATTGCCGGGACGCAGGCTGTCAACATCGGTTTTTTTAAGGAGAGAAAAACGGCTTTGAGGCTCAATACCGAAACCATGTTTTTTGAGAGAGTAAGCGTATGAAGGTAATCAGTTTTGGCGTAATTGTCGGCTCGTCAGGAAGGGAGGGGGTGGCGCACTATTTGGAGAGGCTGAGAGAGTTGGGGGAGACCCCCGACCTTGTCATTGCAAATGCAAACCACGCCGCTGGTGGTGCGGGGCTGACCGGTGAGAAGGCAGACGAGCTTTTTGAGGCGGGTGTGGATGTACTGACGATGGGTGAGAATGTCTGGGATCAGAAGGATCTCCAGACGGCGATAGTCAAAAGGCCTGAGATTTTGAGACCCGAAAACCTCCCTGATGACACCCCCGGTGGCGGTGTGATGGTTTATGAGGTGGGAGAGAAAAATATAAAAGTTGGGATAATCAATATTTCCGGTCACTCGTTTATGATGAGGATTATCCCTGACAATATTTTTCCGAAGATACATGGGCTGGTAAAAAAAGTCGTTGAAGAAACGAACATTGTGATTGTTGACTTTTACGCCAAAACCACGGCGGAAAAAAGGGCCATGGCAGCCCACCTTGACGGGATGGTCTCTGTGTTGTCTGGCTCCGGCACCCTTGTCCAGACGGCGGATGAAAAGGTGAGCAATCTGGGCACGGCATACATCACCGATGTGGGGATGGTGGGAACGGCGAACTCTGTTTTGGGGTTTAACAAGGAGCGGGAGATATGGAAGTTTCAGACGGCCATGAAGGCATTTTCATCGCCGGCAAAGGGAGCGCCCCTTTTAAATGGTATTATGATAGAGATTGATGAGGGGAGCGGGCAGGCGACATCGATTGTGAGGATAAATGAGGTGCTGCATATTTAGTCCACGATTGCTATGTAATCATATGTCATTCCCTTGTCAAGCTGAGAATGACAGCATTCTGGGTTCATTCGTCAAGCAGACAATGACAACATAGAGTGGGAATTTGTTAGCAGTAAGATACCTTTATCATAGGGGATGTAAAAATGAAAAGTTTTAGGTTAACCGTGCTTTTGTTTGTGGCATGTGCGTTTGCGTTGGCGGGCATTGCCCACGCTCAGGTGTCCAGAGAAGTAGAGGCTATCACATTTAGCAATGGCACATCAAACTTTTACAATAAAGTCTATTCAATTAAAAAGCCGTGTTTGGTGTTTTTTTGGGATTCAAACTACTTTGCTGGAAAAGAAGGCCAAGAAAACGAATGGAAAATTTTCCGGGAATTGGCTAAAAAATATTCTAATAGTGGAATAATGTTTTTTAGTTATGACCAAGCTAAAGAAAGAGACTATAAACCAAGAGAAGGTCACATAGGTTTTCATGGAAAAGACGTAGCAAGAGAAAATATAAACAGGATTCCCTCTGTCGCCATGTATAAAGGTGGGAGACAGATCGATATCAGGAGAGGGGGTGCAGCGACTGGGTTTATGGAGGCAAATTGGAAGAATTGTGATTTATGGATTAGATTTAATTTGACAGATGAGTTTGCTGATGAACCAAATACTCTGAAATATAGAAACACATTTGATATAAGAAAAGTCCCCAGATAAACCACGGCTGGCACAACGAAGATACAAAATGGCGGGCAGGTGGGGGCTTGGGCGGGTTTCCCTACACCTGTCATTGCCCCTTTAATGTCATTGCGAGGAGGATATTAAATAGTAAGGCGACGAAGCAATCTCAATATGCTTTTTCTTGAATAACAAAATAGAAATGGAATGGGAAAATTAGATGTTTATCAGAAAAACTTTTTAGCAATACCGGAGGCGCCACAAATGGACTTTTTTGATTATTTTCAGGCTGTTTTCCTTTTACTCTTCTACTTTATTCTTATTGGAAGGACGGTTCAGTTAATCCTCGCTGGAAAAAATCCCATTGTCCTTGGTGCCGGGAAGAAGGGATTCAGGGCCGTTTTTGAGATGTCTTTACTCTTTGGGCTTTCCCTCTGGACATTTGAGGTGGGGGCAAATTCCCTTGGATTAGATTTCCATTTTTTCAGTGATTCGTACCTATTTTCGATAGTCTCTTTGAGGGTTGTCGGCGTGGTGATAGAAATCATCGGCATGGCAATATTTGCATCTGCCATCTTTTCATTTGGCAGTTCGTGGAGGGTGGGAATAGACATGAAGTCCCCCGGAGAGCTCGTAACCGGTGGGGTCTTTTCCATTTCGAGAAACCCCATTTTTCTCTTTCTCGACATCTTTTTTTGGGGGACGTTTCTGGTTTACCCCACCCTGTTTTTCGGGATTTCAGCTGTAGTTGTTGTTCTTGGCAACCATTTTCAAATTTTGCAGGAGGAGAGGTTTTTGGAGAGGGAATACGGCGATACATATCTCCATTACAAAAAGAGGGTGAGGCGCTACTTATAGGGGTTAGTCAAAAACCTTTAAGGTTCTTCCGGATTTTGAGTGCCTAAATAGTATTAAACATTTTTCCAAGCACCCAAAACAAGGGGCTTAAGCCCCTTGTTATAAAGTGAAGCAATCGAGTGGTGTTTCCCGGAAAATGAATATCAAGCTGGATCCCCAATCAAGTTGGGGATGACAGAATAACAAAAAACTTGGTTGCTTTAACAACAAGATTGCCACGTTATTAGCCCACCCTTTGGGTGTGCAAATTCCTCGGAATGACAGTAGTATCGGAAAGTTGAGAATGACAGAATAGAAGAATTAATTTGTCAAGCAGGCAACCACAGTATTACTGTTTAAATGTTGCTATTCCCCCCTGATTATCTCACACAGTTTCCCCGGAAAATTCGAGATAATCCCAGACACTCCAAGATCGATCATCCTCCTAATATCCTCCTCGTCGTCCACCGTCCAGACATTAACAAAAAACCCCTCATCCTTTAAAGCTTTAATGCTTTCTGCTGTCATGTGGGCATGGTCGGGGTGAGCGGCGTCCGCCTTGGCATCCTTCACCGGCTTGATGTGGTCAATGAGGCCCGCATTGTAGAGGATTCCCGTCAGCAATTCAGGGCATTTCTCTTTGAGGTCTTTCAAAAGTTTGTGATCGAAAGAGGAGATGATCACTCTGTTTATCATGTCGCAACTTTCGAGGATATTTATGAGCTTATCATCAACACCCTTGTATTTTAATGGACCGTTTTTTATTTCGATGTTCAATGCAGCTACACCATCTTTTGTAAGTTCAATAAATTCCTCCAACGTCAAGATAGTTTCTGGGCCCATATCCGGCCCCATCCACGAGCCGAAGTCGAGCTTTTTTAGTTCACTCAAAGTGTGGTCAATGACTAAGCCGCTCCCATCACTGGTGATGTCCACCTTCTGGTCGTGGATGACCACAAGTTCGCCATCTTTGGTCATGTTGATGTCTGTCTCGATCATGTCGATGTCATATTCCATTGCGGAAAGAAAAGTCCCCTTGGTGTTTTGCGGCTTGACAATAGGGTCTCCCCTGTGGGCTATCGCAAGGGGCGCATCTTTAAAAAGCTCTTTTATTGTTTTGGCCATTTTGTATTGTCCTTCTATTTAATTTTGAGATAAAGAGGGTTTCTGCTCTTGATTCTATCTCAATCAGGTCTGAAAAATCAAGCAGTATTAGTAATAATTCATTATTAACCCTTTCACATACTCAACCATAACATTACTAATTGCCCCCAAAGACCTTGCTACATATAGGAGTGGAGGCCGGCGAGGATAAAATTTACCCCCAGGAAAGTAAAGATCACCGCAAAGAATCCCACGATGGAAAGAACGGCGCTTTTGGTTCCACGCCAATTCCCATTGAGTCTTAAGTGGAGAAACAGGGCATAGACTATCCAAGTTATAAGTGACCATGTCTCCTTTGGATCCCAGGACCAGTATGACCCCCAGGCGTAGTGCGCCCAGGCGGAGCCGGTGATAATTCCCATGGTCAGAAGCGGCGTCCCGGCGATGATCCCGCGGTAGACGAACTCATCCAAAACCTCGCGAGTGGGAAGGATGCTCTTTTCCCCCTCCTTTCTTACAAGGTAAAGGACTGCCACAACAAACGAGAATGCAAATGCGGCGTATGCTATAAAGCAGGTCAGGACATGGATGGTAAGCCAGTTACTCTGGAGTGCTGGCACAAGGGGTCTTATGGCACGCTCCACGTCAGGAGACAGGGAGGCGTAGCCGATGGTCAAAAGGGGAATTGGAATTATAAATGCGCCAAGAAATTTCCTTTTGGTGGTAAATCGAAAGACAAGGTAGGTAAGCGCCATGAGAAACGAAAAAAATATGAGGGATTCATAGAAGTTGCTCAACGGCACGTGGCCCCAGCCGGTGCGGTAAGACTCCACCCAGCGGAGAATTATCGCCGCAAAATGTGCGATACAGCCGATGGATACAATGACATCTCCCACCGTGCTGAGGGTATCCTTTTTGAAAATAAGGTAGAGAATATATAGAAGAAAACCAAAACCGTAAACAAAGGTTACAACGCTCAAGATTTCAGAACTTAACATAAATTACCTTCAATTTCACTGACCAATTTATTGAATTTGTTGGGGAAGTCCCCCTTGATTCTCCCCGGCGAACCGAAGACCTCTATGGTAAGCGGCGCTCCCGTTTTGTCGCCACCGTTTGTCATTACAACCTTAAAGCTGCCCAGAAACGAGAGGAGGGGAAAGAGAAAACCCACAGAGAGGAGGATAAAGCCTGCCCACACCAGAGGAAGTCCCGGCTCTGAGATCGCAGATATGCCTGAGTATGGCGTTAGATTGTAATCATCTAAAACGAAGCGGAGTTCGTCCTCCACTCCTTCTATCGGCTCTCGAAATTCCAAGGGGTCTGGGCTTGCCAAGACGTCATATTTTTTATTGTCATCCAAAACGGCAATATGAGCCATGGGGCCCTGGTTGTGGAGGTTTTCGTAAAAACCGATAAGAAAAAATTTAATTTCCCTATCTTCGATTTCTTCAACCATCCTTTCTTGGATTATCCCACTGTAGATTTTTTCACCCGTTTTTGAATAGATCGATATCTTCGCCGAATCAAATACAATGCCGTAGTTTGTTTGGTAAAACCTGATGCCTTCAAATTTGGCGGGGTGGTTGACTTTTAGTGTGGCGGTGGTTTTATTCTCTTTTCCGCTGAACGTGATGTCGCTTCGATATTCCTTCGGGGTTCCGTCCTTGTAGGTGTCAAAAGTGAACTTATCGAGGGTGATTTCGAAATCGAGTCTGTGGACAAATCCCGATTTAATGTAGACCTCGTTGGAAGAGCTTCCCTCAAGAATAGTCATCTCCCCGGACATACCAAAGAGGGAGGAGATAAGCCCGCCGATGATGATTAAGATGATGCCGATATGGACAATGAACGCTCCCAAAACAAGGTAGGGTCGAGGCTCTGTGGTCAGCTCGGTTTTGTCGCCGTCCTCTTTGATGGAGAAACGTTGAAACGGTCGGAGGAGGGGAGTTATGAGTATCTTTGTTATTTTAGAGACGCCAACCTCTTTTGGTACCTTCGAAGTTAATCTTTTGGTAAGGGGGTACTTCTTCTTTTTTTCCTTTTTTAAAAAGACCTGTCTTAACCTCATTGGGGCAAATTTTATTGTGCAGAGGATAAGGTTTATGACAAGGAGCAGCAAAAGGGCGTTGAAGTAACTGCTGTGGTAGATGTCGGTTACAGAGAAGAGCTTCAGCTTTTCGTAGAGTCCCGCCCCGTATTGTTCGATGTAGGCTGCTTCGGTGAGGTTTTGTCCAATGACGGTGCCTATGCTCGCGATCAGTGCGATGGCCGTCAGGACTATTACAAAGAATCTCAACGATGAGAGATAATTGATAATATCCTTTACGCTGACAATGTCTGTGTCAGTGGCTCCATCGTTAGATTTTTTGTTTGTTTTTTTTGGCGCTTTTTTGGCGCTGCTTTTTCTCTTTTTATTTTTCAGGGACATGGCATGAATCGCAGGAAAGACTAATTTTGTCGTTTCCAGCTACGATCTCCTCTTTGTGGCAGCCGATACAAAGTTTGTGAAAGGCATGAGAGTAGTTTGGCACTTCCTCTTCCATTTGCATTTTATGGCATTCTGAACATTTTCCGGGTGTGATGAACTTGTTTGCTTTGTGGTGGCAAGTTGTACAGTTGGCTCCGACTTTCCCTGTGTTGCCGTGGCTTTTGTGGACAAAGGTGACGGCTTTTTCACTTGCTGCATAGTCTGACAGCGTGATGGTTTCTGGCCCTTCGTCCACAGTTTTTTGAGCAAAGGATACGATGATCCCGAAAGAAATTGCAAGAGTGATGATGGTTGAAAGGATGACGATTTTCTTTGCGGCTTTTGTAAATTGGACTAAACTAAAATACAATTTTGCGGGCAGCCCCCTGTCAGTTTTGGTATCATCTTCTTTTCTTTTATGCATAGTTTTTATTGTTTATGGCTTCAATTTATTGGCTGCAAATTTAACATTATATGACCTGTTTTGTCAAGTAATATCTTTTGTTCTTATTTGGCCTCTTTTACCATATGGCGGGAAAAAGGCGTTTTCGCTCCTTTGCAAATATGGAGTAACCATCGATTGAAAAGAGTGTTTTTTCTTCCACCAAAATGCGAAGCATTATTGCAGGTATAAAAACAAAAAAGTAAATAATGCAAGTTGTTAAATTGAAGAAGTAGATTACGATGCCGAGGTTGCCCAGGATCATCCCGGTGTATGCCGGATGACGAATATATCTGTAAGGTCCTGAATCTATAATCTTATGTCCGTCGACCTTTCTTACGATGTGTGAATAATATTTCCCCAGTGTTCTAATTGCCCAAAGTCTAAAGATGGCACCAAAAAGAAATATTGAAAATCCCAGAAGGTGGAATATGTTCGGAGATTGCCAGACGGATTTGAACCAAAGGGCGGAAAGAAAGACCGCGGCCTGACCCATCGCGTATAGCCCGCATGTTCCAAAATCATGGGTCTCCTTTCCTTTATCCACCTCTTTTATAGATACTTTCGACTGGATAATTATCCAAAGAAGGTAGGCAGATACAAAAGCAATGTCTATGTTAAAGATAGATTTGTCCCATATACTTTGATTTTTAAACCTTATCAGCGCCAAAGCTAAAATGAGTAAAATTAAAATAGATGACAGTATTATTGGAATTCGATTTTTCATGTCAATATCTTTTCTAATGCTCGAACTGTTATATAAGGTTACTATCAGCCTTTATTTGGGTCTAAAGCTGAAGCTTTCCCTCCCCTCAATATCAAAAATTGGTGCATTTTACACTGTCATTTAAGGGCTTTTCCATATGAGTGTGTGGCAATTGCGTGTTTTGTTTTGTGGTTGATATAACCAGATTGCAGCGTCGTTCGCCTGTTTAACGACAGGCTTTTTAAATTAGTATTTCCTCTTGAATAACAGGTGCAGGGAGCCAAAACAAAAAATCAACCAATCGGGCTGAAATCCTTGTCCGCCTTAATTACCTTCTCCCGCATCTCTTTACGATAACTGTCGAGCTTTTTTGAGATGTCGCTGTCGGTGACGGCAAGGATTTCTGCAGACAGAAGGGCGGCGTTTTTTGCCCCGGCGCTTCCAATTCCCACGGTGGCCACCGGTATTCCCGGAGGCATCTGAACTGTGGAAAAAAGAGCGTCAATTCCCTGAAGATCCGATGAGGCGATGGGCACCCCGATGACCGGAAGGGTCGTCATTGATGCGATGACGCCGGCAAGGTGGGCGGCGTAGCCGGCGCCTGCAATGATAACTCCCACACCGTTTTTTTTTGCTCCTTCAGCAATTTCTTGAACAACCCCTGGGGTTCGGTGGGCGGAGGCAATCCTCACGCTGTGCGAAATTTCGAGCTTGTCTAATATTTCCCAGGCCCCCTTCATCACACCTTCGTCCGATTTGCTCCCCATGACGATTAGTACTTTTTTAGACATATTTCAATATTTCAACCCCTTGTCCCCAATGTCCGTTCTGTAGTGGGCTTGGTGAAAATCGATTTTATCAACGGCCTTGTAGGCGCGGTCTTTGGCATCCTGAAGATCTGTTCCCATGGCCGTAACCCCAAGAACCCTCCCGCCGTTTGCGTTGAGGTGCCTTCCGATGTAGGTCGTACCCGCATGGAAAACCACGACGTCTTTCATCTCGTGTATGGTATCCACTCCGAAAATCTCCTTTCCAATCTGATATTTTCCCGGATAACCACCGGAGGCCATCACCACACAGACCGATGGCCGCTCGTCCCACTCAAGGGTGACGCCCTTTAGGGTTCCATTTATTGTAGCCAAGAGAACGGGGGAGAGATCGCTCTTTAGCCTATGGAAGAGGGGCTGGGCCTCTGGATCGCCAAAGCGGGCGTTGAACTCCAGCACCTTTAGTTCACCGTCCTTTATCATAACACCGGCGTAGAGGACACCCGTATATCGTGTTCCCTCGGCCTTCATCCCCTTAACAGTTGGGATCATAACTTCGGTCATTATCCGATCAAAGAGTTCATCTGTTACCACCGGTGCTGGGGAGTATGCACCCATCCCGCCGGTGTTGGGGCCTTCGTCGTAGTTGTAAATTGGCTTGTGATCTTGGGAAGAGGCCATGGGAATGACCTCTTCACCATCGGTAAAGGCCAGAAACGACGCCTCCTCCCCGGTGAGGAACTGCTCGATAATCACCTTGTCTCCGGCGTCACCAAACTCTTTATTTACCATAATACGATCGATAGCGGTGTGGGCATCAACGATGTTTTTTGAGATGAT
>JAUWME010000186.1 GCA_030613285.1 Candidatus Zymogenus sp.
TGTCTGTGGTTACCGTAAAGTTGGTTGCGGCCGGGGCCGAAAGGGAGAAGAGCAAAATGAGCGCAAGAGACAAGAGTGGGAGAATAAAAAAGTATCCCCTCTTCTTAATTAAGGTTTTCATTGGTTACTCCTTGAAAAAAAAGTTTTTATCCTGAGAAAAGTGAAACTTTGTATATAGTAGCAAAAAGAGGCAAAAACATAAAGGAAATTGTGTAATATTTGAGTGGAATTGTTACATCTTTGTATTGTGCAGCAAGTTGTGCCTTTCAGCGCTATCCAAAATAGAATATTACCAACAACTCACAACAACTATCAACTATTTTTTGGTTGCACAATGGGAGCAACTTTCATAAAATACTCAAACCTATCTTGGAAAAGTTTTGATAACCATTGTGTTGCAATAAGTGAAATCTCAAAGATGAAAAGACCCGCTTTTATTCTCACTTGCATTCTTGTGACATTCGTCCTTGCCCCCAAGGCCTCGGCCTGGGAGACAGAGGACGGTCGGCTCATCGCCCACGGGATGTATTCTATCGAGGTTTATTACGACCACGTCTATGGGAACGTCATCGAATCCTCAAAAGACATCCACTATTCAAAAAAAGACAACTACCACTACACCGAGAATCTCAATATCGAACTGACTGGGAAGGTAAAGGAAGACATGACTCTCGATTTTGCATTTACGGGGAGCCACAGCACCGACAAGAATGTTCAACTCCACCGCTATGAGCTTGAGAAACTCTATATCGGACTTACGGGGAAGAACTGCGAACTCGCCTTCGGAGACCTCACGGAATTATTCTCATACTATACATTTAGCCGGGACTTCTTCGGCTTTAGGGCCAACTGCAAAGTTGAAGATTTACTGACCTTTAAGGTTCTCGCCGGCAGAAACAAGATGAGAAAGGACGATCAGTTTGAGCAGGTCTTTGGCGGCGGAATGGTAACTTTTACGCCACACCCAAATTATGAGTTAACGACCTCATATGTCCATGCCGAGATAACCGACCTTTACCCGAACGCAACAATACCAAATTATAGAAACGATGTGTGGTCTATTGGATCGAAGATGTGGTTTTTTGACAGAAGGGCATTGCTCACAGGTGAAGGAGCAATTAGCAAATATGTGACCGACAGAAGAGACCCCCAGCCAGAAACCCTTGACGGCAAAGCACTCTGGGCAGCGTTGATACTAAAACCTTTGAGGGAAGAGCTGAACTTGGCTCTCGCCTATGAATATATCGAGCCAAATTTCAAAGCGATTATGGGAGAACATTCCACCGATCGTGAGACATATTTGTTGTATGTGGACTATAAACCCTCAGAGATGTTTCATTTTATCTACCACTACCAGTTCTATAGAGACCACTTGACAAACAAATCCACGGCGAAATATCGCACAAATACCCACGACGCCGAAACAGAGATTACCCTAAAACCCTTCATGTACGACGATGAAAACTATTTTAAGAACCTGAATTTTATTTTCCATTTCGGGTACGTTTATGAAAAATCGGAGGACATCCCAGAGAGTGTAAACAATCAGAACATACACATAAATTTGACAGCAGCAAATTCTATGGAGAAATACTGGGGGAAGGTTGGCTGGAACCTTTGCTTTGACCTTTCTTACGATATTGACCACACACTTCACGCCGATGATACGCTCACAACCGATATCGGGGTGGAATTCAATTGCTCCACTAACACCTACGGTCTTGATTTCGGCCTTGGCATGAATTTTTCCGTTGGATTTCAGGACAGGTACATTAAATATCCGAGGGAGACCTTGACAAGGATGACTTCGACCGCTGGCGTTGATTTCACTGTAATAAACAAAAGGTGGTTGCCATACGAGACGACATTAAATATCTCCTACTTCGGAACATGGATTGACAAAGAGCTTGGGGATGACACGATTTTTCACGAAACCGATATATCTCTGACGCAAGTTCTTATTAAAAAAAACGATGTTATTTCGAGCATTATCTTCAGCTATTCCAACAACGATTTCAGATCGCAGGATCCCCTTTATCGCTACGGGGAAGATGAGTACAAGGTAACCTTTAAACTTGAATTTTAATCTTTGAGGTAATCAAAATGAAAAGATATAGTAAGCGCAGTTTTACTTTAATTGCATTGCTTGCCTCTTTGATCCTTTTTATTTCCATTTTGCTGGTTTCTCCGGATACGGTCATGGCGGATGTTGGCAGGCCGGTAAAGGCACGAGTAAAAGCTGTAGCAAAATCGGAAGAAGGGATAGTTTCGGTCAAAGCTGGCAGTGAAGGTGCCTGGGCCACCCTCCACAGGTACGAGAGGGTGGGAGAAAATGATGAAATTAAAACCGGAGATGGGGGCTGGGTTGAGCTTAAGCTCCTGTACAATGATGATATGTTAAAGATTGGCAAAAACAGCTATCTTAAGATTGTCGAGATGAGAAAGGGAATTAGAGATGAAATAAAAGTGGGGAAGCATACTGAAAGTGAAATAGAATTGAAACGGGGAATTGTTAGGGTGAAATTTAATAGGAACTCCCATTCCACCATGACGGTAAATACGGCAAACGCCGAAGTCAAAATTGTCAAGGCGGACTGTATTGTCCAATATGACGCTTCATTGAAAAAAACCACTGTAACGGTCAACGTCGCGTTTGCCGGTGGTTACGCCTTGGTTACGCCTGAAGCTATGGAAGGCCACGGTTTCAAGGTTCCCGAAAAGGATAAAATTGAAATAACAGGAGAGAAGTCAAAGAAACTTGAGACAAAAGTAGAGCTCACAGAAAAAAAGCCAAAGGAAGAAAAACCCAAGGTGGATGCTAACAGGGAGGCGAGAGACTTTGTGAGGAAATTCGTGGGCTATCTGAACAGTGAGAACACATCCGGCATTAGGGGGATGGTCTCAAGCGGTTACAGCGGCAATATCGGAGGGTTTGGCAGTAAGAGCGCCCTTCTGCGTGGTCTTGGTAATTATTTCGACGACAATAAAAGTATCAGGCTCAGCTATTCGATGGGCAACGCAAGCTCTTTGAGTGATGAGACTATTATCGTAAATGCCACGATAAATGGGAACAGCGTGAAGTTCTGGATCAAAAAGGATGGGAGCAGCTATCGCCTTGGCCACGCCGAGGGAAGATGGTTCTTCGATTAGATGTAATCATTGCTTTAAAAAAGACGGGCTATTAAAAACAGAAAAGAGGCGGGTTTAAAACCCGCCTCTTTGGTTTGTAACTTCGAGCAATACAAGAGGTCTTTATTTATTACCGACTCCCTCCCAAAACAATTGCCAAGCCCCCTACAACAATTACCGACAACCCCTTACATTTCGACAATAATTGCCGACCCCTGACCACCTCCGATGCAGAGCGTTGCAAGTCCTTTTTTTGCACCGCGATCTTTCATAGCGTAAAGGAGCGTTGTAAGTATCCTCGCCCCGGATGCGCCGATGGGGTGGCCAATGGCTATTGCGCCGCCATTCACGTTGAGCTTATCCTTCATCTCCTCCATACCGAGTTCCTTGATGACCGCCAGGGCCTGGGCTGCGAATGCCTCGTTGGCCTCGATGAGGTCCATGTCCTCAATTTTAAGCCCTGCTTTTTCGAGGGCTTTTCTTGTTGCTGGTATTGGGCCTGTACCCATGATGGCCGGATCGACACCGCCGGATGCATACGACAAGATTTTTGCCAAGGGGGTTATTCCAAGCTCTTTTGCCTTGTCGGCACTCATAATAACAAGGGCTGCTGCCCCATCGTTTATTCCAGAGGCATTACCCGCTGTTACCGTGCCGTCCTTTTTAAAGGCGGTTCTCAATTTTTTCATCCCCTCCATGCTTGAGCCAAGACGGGGGTGCTCGTCGGTGTCAAATATCTTTGGGTCGCCCTTTCTCTGGGGGATTTCGACCGGCACGATTTCATCCTTGAACTTCCCGTCCTTTATGGCCTTCTCTGCCCGGAGCTGACTCTCAAGCCCCAATTCGTCCTGCGCTTCTCTTGTCAGATTCCACTGCTCTGCTATGTTCTCGGCCGTCATTCCCATGTGGTAGTCGTTGAAAATTTCCCACAGGCCGTCGTGGACCATAAGGTCAACAAGGTCGCCATTGCCCATGCGATAACCCCAGCGGGCGTTTTTTAATGCGAATGGGGCATCTGTCATGTTCTCTGTACCGCCGGCAATTACGATCTCTGCATCCCCAGCCTTGATAATCTGGGCGGCAAGAGAAACAGAGCGAAGTCCCGATGCGCAAACCTTGTTTATTGTAAAAGCGGGAACCTCTTTTGGTATATCACTTCCCATGGCCACCTGACGGGCAACATTTTGCCCTTGGCCGGCCTGAAGAACACAACCGAAGACAACTTCATCAATTTCGGCGGGATTTATCCCGGCCCTCTTTATCGCTTCCTTAACAGCAATAATTCCAATCTTGATTGCTCCTTGGCCTTTGAGTCCCCCTCCAAAAGTTCCAACAGGGGTTCTTACAGCCGAGGCTATAACAACATCTCTCATGAAAATCCTCCCTTTTCGAATTATCAATTTTTCTTTAATTCAGGACATTAAAACAATTGCAATAGATATTATATAATAGTTCGCACAATTTTTACAGTAAATTCAGGGAGAGGATTTTTACATCCCCTCCCTGATAGTAGTAAAAACAACCGTTGTTCCTCAGGTTTTAAGGCTACAGTCCCAAGTGCCTTGAGATTACAATTCGCTGTACTTCACTTGTGCCCTCGCCGATCTCAAGGAGTTTTTGATCCCTGAAGAATCGCTCCACGGGATATTCCTTCATCAGGCCATATCCGCCGTGAATTTGAACGGCCTCTGTAACTGCCCTCTTCATCACCTCGCTGCAGTATAGTTTGGACATGGCGGCAACCTTGCTGAAATCCTTTCCCTGCTCCCTCAACCAGCACGCCTTGTAGAGCATGTTTCTTGCCGCCTCAATCTCCATAGCCATGTCTGCAAGCTTAAATGCAATACTTTGGAATTTCCCGATGGGCTGACCAAACTGCTCGCGCTCCTTGGCATATTTAAGGGCCTCCTCAAAGGCACCCTGGGCGCCGCCAAGACCCATTGCTGCGATGGAAAGCCTGCCGCCGTCAAGGGTGGAAAGCATCTGCTTAAATCCTTCGCCCCTGTTTCCCAGGAGATTTTCCCTTGGCACGGTAACGTCGTCAAAGTAGAGCTCGCCGGTGTCAGAAGCCCGCCACATCATCTTGTTTTTCATCTTGACTTTTTTAAAGCCCGGTGTGGCTGACGGAACGAGGATGCAAGAAACCTCCTTTTTGCCGTGGGGTGTAGTTCCTGTAATGGTTTGGACGATGGTAACACCCGCCATCTCTGTTGTGGAGTTTGTGATGAATATCTTTGAGCCGTTTATTACCCAGTCACCATTTTTGAGTACAGCACTTGTCTTTGAAGCGCC
>JAUWME010000428.1 GCA_030613285.1 Candidatus Zymogenus sp.
GTCATCGGTAATCTTTGGAGTGCGGGCGGGCTTTGATGACATCACCTCGCTCCATAGTGAGCAGCCCTTCCATCCGTACGTCAAAAGGAACTTCCTCATTTCCACCTCTCTTGGCGTTAGACAGTTATTGGCCCAAAACGACATATCGTTACTTCTCAAGCTCTTCGGTTCGTATATGAAGAAAAAGATTACGGGGAAAAACCCGTACCTGATTCCGCTTATTGGCTCTGCGCCCATTTCGGTACTGTCGTATTTTGACGCAGCCCTGGAACTCAAATGGCAAATAGAGGAAGGGATTTGTCCGAAGCCGGATTACATATTTGTTACGGTGGGAACCGGGGGCACCGTTGCGGGATTGATCCTCGGTTCGATCATCTTGGGCGGCATCGGAGAGGTGGTGGGGGTCAGAACCATCGAAAAGCCCCTTGTAAGCGAGAGGATGATCGCCTGGGAGATAAATAGGACGCTGAAATTTCTGAAGAGATTGGGCGTTGACTTTAAAGCAGAAAAGGTAAAGGAAGAAGATATAAATCTACTTCACGACTACATCGGGGATGGGTATGCCGAGTCCACAACGGAGGGAGACGAAGCCATCCACCTTTTGAAGGAGATTGAGGATATCGATCTGGACGTGACTTATACGGGAAAGACCATGGCCGCGCTGTTGGATTATATAAAGGAGAAGAAGGGGAAGCGTTTCCTATTCTGGCATACCTTCAACACCATCGACTTGTCTGAATATACAGATAAGCTGCCCGATGTATCCGATGCGCCTAAGCCCTTTCAAAAACACCTTAGGTAATTGCTGCTTTTTTCATTTAGGGGGAAAATAGGATTGAAAAGATTTGAGATAGAGATTAATTCCGAAAAGTGCACAGGTTGTTTGAGGTGCCAACTAACCTGCTCCTATTTATATACTAATGCATTCAATCCTACGGCGGCGAGGATTTTGGTTGCAGCCTCTGGTTTGGATTTTTCGATTTCATTTACGGATGAATGCACAAAATGCGCAATCTGCGTCGATGAATGCCTTTTTGGCGCCCTTGTAAAAGGGAAGCAAAATCAGAATATTAACGGGGGTGTCTCATGACAAGCGGGGGCTTTGCAGGGAGAATCATTCACGTTGATCTTACCACCGGCGTGATCAAAAAGAAAAATCTCGATTATGATCTTGCCGAGAAGTTTGTGGGGGGGTTGGGCCTCTCCATCAAAATTGCCGAAGCTGAGATAACGCCGGGTACAGATCCCCTCTCTCCCGAAACCCCCATTATCTTGGGGGCGGGGCCGTTGGTGGGAACAAACCTCCCCGCCGTGTCGAGGTTTTATGCGGTGACGAAACTGCCGTCAACCAAAACCGTTGGTTGGAGTGGCGGCGCTTCGAATTTTGGGACAATGTTAAAAATTGCCGGATATGATAATGTCGTCATCACGGGAAGGGCAAAAGAACCGGTCTTTTTAAGGATTGAAGACGACGATGTTGCCATCTTAAAGGCAGATAGACTCTGGGGAAAGGGTATCTCTGAAACCGCCAAAAGACTCTGGGATGAATTTGGGAGGGATACAGGTGTCATCACCATCGGGCAGGCGGGGGAGAACCTCGTCCCGTTTTCCTTGGCCTATGTGGATCGCATCTCCACCTTGGGGAGAGGCGGCCTCGGCGCAGTTTTTGGCTCCAAAAAACTCAAGGCAATAATAGTCAAGGGAAGCAGAGGAGTTAAGGTTTCTGACAAAAAAAGATACAACATATTAAAAAAGGATATTTTTGAAAAGATACGTGACTATCCCTACCTGAAACAGTGGCAGGAGCTGGGACTGCTCAATTCATTTGCCGTTGTCCCCGTTGAAACCTACCGCAAAATTTTTGAAAAGAGGATTGCCTGTATATCCTGCCCCATCGGTTGCAAGGATGTGGTTAAGATTGCAGACGGGGAATTTCGGGGACAGGTTGTCCATTCCAGTTCCGCCATCAACCTCTTTACGCCAATGATGTACGGCTTTAAAGACTACCGGGAGGCCGTAAGGTGCGTATCTGTTTTGGATGAATATGGAATTGATATGTTCGAGTTCTTTGGGGTGATGAAGTTTGCCGGTGCCCTTTACGAAAATGGATTTATCACCAAAGAGAGGGCACTTCCCAAGATTGCCATCGATTCCCTCAAGTCCATGGAGGCTTGGGCGAAGAAGATTGCATTAAGGGATGGGCTGGGGGACGTTCTGGCTGGGGGCTTTGGAAGGATTATCGAGGAGTTCGGCAAGGGGGCAGAAGAGCTTGCGCCCCCCCTCGTAAAGGGGATGCACCCATACGCCGGGCCCGGCTCCGCCCTTCCTTGGGAATTGTTTGGGACGATGGAGCTGGGACAGGTTCTTGACCCCAGGGGGCCCCACGTGGGTTCCGGCGGTTCTCCCACCTATTTTGCCAAGCGGCCGATGGATGTCTTCCCAAAACACCTGAAGAGGATGGGGGTGCCCGATGAGGCATTTCAACGGATTCTTCCCGGTTACGATTTGCCCGATGGTGAGACCAAGCAGAATGTGGGTCGGCTTTTAAGATATTCCCACGGCTGGTTTACGACGCTGGGGTCTCTGGGCATCTGCGCCCGGGGGCAGATAAACAGATTTTACAATGCATCGCTCGCAGCCGAGCTTTACAGCGCCGTCACCGGGATTGAAACAGATATTGATAAGTTGAGGGAGGGGGTTGACAGGGCATGGACGCTTTTGAGGATTATCAACATCAAAGAGGGGATTTGTGTGGGGGATGAGACCCCGCCTAAAAAGTGG
>JAUWME010000077.1 GCA_030613285.1 Candidatus Zymogenus sp.
TTAACTTATCTCCCCGCTCTTTCAAAACCCCCCGATACTTTGTGTGTGCCTCATCAAACCCCTTAAGATACAGAAGCTTTTTCCCCGGTGGAATCTTAAGCTCGTAGTCGATGGCCCCTGGGGGTGTGGCACTCTTCAATAGTTCTGGATTGATGCTTTTTAAGGTCTCTGTTTTCACCTTGACGAGATTTGCGAAAAACGAGAGAGGAAGGCCCCCCGGAACGTAAATTTTGTCGTAGGCTATGGGCTTTTCCCCTTTGGGATGTTCAAAGCCAAACTTCTCCGGTTCCAGCATAACCGTAACGATGGCTATTATTTTTGGAACATATCCCCGTGCCGGAAAGGGCAGCATACCTTGGGCGGCCATCTCCCAGATTGAGACGTCCCCGCACTTTTTTATCGCTCTTCTCACCGGTGCGCCGCCGCAGTTGTATCCCGCAAGGGCGAGGTACCAATCGTCAAAGGAACGGTAGAAATAAGCAAAATATTTTGCCGCATATCTCGTCGATTTCTCGTAATCCTTCCGCTCATCCACCCACTCATCCATCCGCATCCCCATCCTCTTTGCCGTTGTTGGGATGAACTGCCAAGGGCCCCCCGCACCCTTGCTCGAAACTGAGTGGGGATTAAACCCGCTCTCTAAAATCGCCACATAAAACATATCTTCAGGAATGCCTTGCTCAATAAAAATCCCCTTCATTAGCGCCTCATACCTCTTTGACCTTGAAAGCCACTTCTTGATGGAATATGGGGACTTCTTCAATTTCTCCAATTGATTGTTTACTTTTTCGTTTGTAACGAGGGGAAATACGGACGTAGTCTTTGACATCGAGGAAATTATCGCCTGTTCCTTCTTAATAAACGTCTCTTTTAAGGTTACATCTTTTATGGAAATATTCTTAAGAGTAACACTACATCCAGAGAAGAAGATAGTAAAGAAAATTGTCACTATTAGCAAAAAGGCAATTTTTGTCTCGGTTGTTCCAATCTTACCTGTCATATTAGATAACTTTTTCATATCGTTTTCTTAATGTCCTCAATCAAAACCGCTATGATTACAAAGTTCGTAAATCAAATGGCAAATGGCAAGCTCTAAGTGGCAAGTGAATTTTGAAGATACTCCGAAATCTCCAAAAAGTCAAGCCCATAAAAAACTCCAGAAAACTCCGAATTCACATCAAAATCCATTGACAAAAAAACCGATTGATTATACTATTTTAGTAGTGCTATTTTATTAACACGAATTTTGTTAACCCAATAAAAATCACAATAAATGGAAGAATCCGAAATGAAACATGAAATTAAAAGGCTCCTTAAGGAAAAAAACGCCATTCTTCTGGCGCATAACTACCAAAACGCCGAAATCCAAGACGCTGCTGACATCACCGGTGATTCACTGGGGCTTTCCATCGAGGCCTCCAAGACCGATGCCGAGGTAATAGTATTCTGCGGTGTGCACTTCATGGCCGAAAGTGCGGCCATCCTTTCGCCTACAAAAACTGTCCTCCTCCCAAGAATAGATGCGGGGTGTCCCATGGCTGACATGATAAACAAAGATGATGCCATCTCGTTTAAAGAAAAATACCCTGGGGCAGAACTTGTAACCTACGTCAACTCCACGGCCGAAGTTAAGGCGGTTACCGACATCTGCTGCACTTCGGCAAATGCAATAAGAGTCGTCGCCTCGGTAAAGTCGGATACAGTATTAATGGCCCCGGATAAAAACCTTGCCCAGTACACCGCCCGCTTTACCGACAAAAAAATTATCTGGTGGGAGGGGTTTTGCCCCACCCACGAAAAACTCACCCTTGAGGATGTGCTGGAGACAAAGGGTAAACATCCCGATGCAGAGCTTATCGTTCATCCCGAATGCCGGCCGGAGGTAATTGATGTTGCTGACCACGTCACCAGCACTTCTGGGATGTTGGCTTACACAAAAGAATCAAAAACGATGAAGTTTATCATTGGAACTGAGATTGGGATTATCCATCCTTTAAAAAAGGGAAGCCCAAAAAAGGAGTTCATCCCCGCATCGGAAAAGATGATTTGTCCCAATATGAAGCTAACAACACTAAAGGATATCTACGATTGCCTCAACGAAATGAAGGGGGTGGTTCAAGTTTCTGAGGAGATTAGAACAAAGGCCAAGAAATCGTTGGACAGGATGCTTCAGGTAAAACGCGACGAATAGCTATCTTCGTACCGCAAGTTTGCCGGATGGGGAGAGGGGCGGCTCTCCTGACTATTGTAAATAGTATAAATTGATTTTAAGTGGGGAATAGATTAAATGAAAAAGAGAGTTATTTTTGCTGGGTTATCGTTGTTATTGCTTTTTCTCTTTTCTGCTTTGTTGCTGGCCCAGGAGGAAACAGGGGAAACAAAAAGTGATGAGGCAAAAGAAGAAAAGGCGCGTTATTCAACATTATCGGAATACCTCGATTCAGAAACAGCCATCTTAATTTACGATTCAAAAAAGCTTCTGGTGGACATCGTAAAGGCTGATGGGGTTATAACAAAAAAACTCCCAAAAACCGAAGAATCATTGGAAATGAAAGTGCGTCTTTATAAGGACTCCATACAATCGTTGGATACCATGTCGCCGTTTCAGAATCAGGCACATAGACTCTACAATATCCTCATCGATCCGGTGCTCCCTGAGCTTTCTGGGATTTCAAGGCTTGGGATTGTCCCCGATTCCGGACTTCATTACCTCCCCTTTGCGGCGCTTGTTGCAAAACTGGACACAAAAAACGCATTTATGCCTAATCCGAAATTTCTGGTAAACGATTTTGCAATCTTCTATGCGCCGACCCCGAGATTTATGGAAAAAGCGCTAAAAACCGAAAAGTCCTCAAACCTCGGTGGTCTTGTTATTGGGAACTGTCGGTACCCATCTGGATTCTCGCGCCTGAGGCACACCTCCCTTGAAATGAAGATTGTGGCGGAGAAAGTCCCGGGGGCAATTATGTTGGAGAAAGATCGGGCGACCGAGACAGCCTTCAAAAAAGAGGTTGACAAGGGACCGCTGTCCATCATCCACATGAACACCCATTCTAAGATCAAACGGGGCAACAGCAAAGTTTCGAGGATTCTCCTCACCGGCGGTGATGGCAATGACGGAAATCTCACAATCGCCGAAGTCCTTGAAATGAGGTTTGATGTCAGTCTTCTTACAATCTCCGCCCCCAGAACGGGACTATGTTGGGGAAAGTCGATAGGATTTCCCCCAGCCTTTATTAGTGTGGGTGCAGATTCCATACTTGCTCCGGTGTGCAGGATCGATCGGGGGGTGACTACACAACTTATGGATTTTTTCTACGAAAACCTTAAAAGCAACGACAAGGCCGAGGCCCTGCGTCTGGCCCAGGAGATGGTCATCAATCTTGAGAAGGGAAAGGGCTACAGAAGACTTGCCCATCCGGGGTTTTGGGCGCCCTTTGTTCTCTATGGAAGTTACAAGTAAGAAGATCGGGAGGCACTAAAAATTAAAGCCTTGGTAATTGGTTCAGGAACATTTCTGGCAAGGAGTCTCATCCCAAGGCTTTTGAGTCTCGGCTTTGATGTCAGGGGTTTTGATTCCAGGAAGGAAACAAATCCTATAGACGACGTTGAATATATAACCGGTGATTTATCCAAAAGCTCCGTGATGTCCGAGATGACCCATGGCGTGGATCACATCTTTCACCTGATGTGGCAAAAACCAAAAGATGAAGAAGCAATCCGCGATCATGATAGGCTGGAACTTACAACGACAATAAAACTTGCAAACATTGCAAAGACCCTTGATGTTGTCAGCTACGTCTATCTATCCTCATCGACAGTCTACGGCATCCCCAGAAAACATCCCATATCCGAAACTGAAAAACGAAGGCCTATTTCCAGAAGGGGAAAGGACCTTCTAAAGATCGAGAATTACCTCAAAGACACGATGTCTTCCAGAGGGATTGGCGTTGTGATTGTTCGCACGCCACCCATAACCGGCTGGGGGACACCAAAAAAGGCCTTTCCAAGTCTCCTTTACGCCGCAAAGAGGGCCTTGAGGGGCAATCCTCTCGTTCTTTTAAGCGGTGGAAGATATTTTGTGCAGTATGTGGACGTAGAAGATTTAGCCTCGGCTCTGGTAAGATCGGTCAGAGAGGTACAGCCCGGTTGTCTGGAGCTTAACGTGGCGGCAGCAGATATCATAACTCAATACGATTTGGCCAGTTTTTTCATCAGTTTTTATCACAGCTCGTCGGGGATAACTAACCTCCCAGCAGTAATGCTTCCGTCAGTGGGGTTGATGCAAAAGGTGGGGGTTCCCCCTTTCGCCGCAGATTCCCACTTCCTCTTTTATCCCCAGACGATCATCGACACCCTAAAGGTAAAAGAGCTCCTTGACTATACTCCCAAAAAAATTACGGAATCGATGTCTGAGATGTTGACATCCTGGGATGTGGAAGGAACCGAAAGGGAGAGGGGCGGCTGGTCCCAAAGCCGTTTCAGTAGAAGATAAATTAAAGAATCACTTTTTTAAATCATTTGATATTAAGAAGTTTTATAGAAATAAAGTTTGCATTTCTATTTAATATTTACTAATATAGAGAAAAATGTTTTGACCATGAAAACAAAATGAAGAACGTAGCTTTGTTAGCAAATCGTAACCTTTCGTTTGGAGGCACAAGATGAAAGAACTTTCAAAACATTTTTATATCACTTTATTCTTAGCTGGTTCACTCCTTCCGGGAATATTTATCATTATTGGAGGATATTTAGGAGAATATTTAGGAGAATTTGGAATTATTCTTTTATTTGTAATCGGATTAGTACTTTTTATTTTGCCATTTTTTGTTATATTAAATCTAACGGATGCAATGTGGTCTTCCATTGAGGACGTCTATGCCCGTATGACACCGGGAAAGGCCGTAGGATTATTGTTTATTCCCATTTTCAATATTTATTGGATGTATCAAGTATTGATTGGGTTTGTGGAAGATTACAACAATTTTGTATCCAGGAATGAAATTGAAACACCTCTTTTAGAAGGAGGTATTTTTATAACTCACTTTCTCCTTACTCTATTAAGTCTTCTTCCCAATATTGGGTGGATTGCGGGTCTTATAAATCTGGTTGTTGTATCAATGATGATATCTAAAATTTGCGATGCAGTCAATAGTGTCAATTTCGCGCTTTTAGAGCGTAGAAAGGACATTGCTAAATAATTACTTATATGGAGATAATGAGATGAAAAAATGCTCAAAATGTGGAATGGTGGTCAATGATCCTAATGCACGTTTTTGCGAGAAGTGCGGGGTTGCTTTAGTTGATTCAGATGAATATACAGAAAAACAGAAGTCAAAAACGTCTTGCTTTAGGACATTTTTAATCATTTGTGCGGTGTTGATTCCATTTATTGCAATATATGCAGCGATAGCAATTCCAAACTTTTTGAAATTTCAAGCTAAATCAAAACAGCTTGAAGCTCGGCATATACTTACAGGAATCTATGAAGCTGAGCTCAATTTTTATGTAAAGGAAGGAAAATTCAGTACTGATCTTGATGAAATCGGATATGCACCCGCATCAACACCAAAATATTATCAATACAAAATAATTCATGCCGATGAAACTACCTCTATTGTCAGAGTTTGGGGAAATATTGACAGAGATGATAATATTGATATTTGGGAGATCACTGAAAATGCCAGAATGCCTGTTCGTATCTACGACGATGTTAGTGATACAGGTAAACAGATTGATCCCTTGCAACTAAGATGATAGCTCTTGACTAATATTTCCCCTCAAACCCTCGCTTGAAACTATAAGAGAAAACAAAAATGAAACAGTGTTCAAAATGTGGGGCGTTGGCTGTTGACCCAAAGACACCTTTGTGCGAAAAGTGCGGGGCAACCTTAGTTAACGCAAATGTAAAAATAGAAAGAGTGGAATCAGAGTTTCCTTGGTTTTGGACATGTCTAATCGCTTTTGTTGTAATAATCCTATCTTTTGTAATATTAGCGGCAATAGCAATTCCAAACTATCTGAAATATCAAACCAAATTACAAAACAAAGCCAAACAAGATGAAGCTCGCACAATACTTAAAGAAATCTATGAAGCAGAGACAGCATATTTTGCTACAGAAAACGAATTCAGAGCGGACACCGAAGTAATTTTTTTTAAACCCCCTTTAACACCGAAATATTATCAATTCAAAATCATTCGCGCTGATGAAGACAGTTTTGTCGCAAGGGCCTGGGGAAATATTGACAAAGACAGCCAAATCGATATGTGGGAAATTACTGAAAAAAGCCGCACGCCTGTTTGCATCTATGATGACGTAGAAAATGAAGGGGAAGAAATTGACCCCCTGAAAGGACTGGAGCTTGATGCTGTAAAAAAACAATCTGAAGCTTCATCAATACTTAAGGGGATTCGTAATGCAGAGCTCATGTATCATGCAAAAAAAGGCACATTCGGAGCGGACACTAAAGAAATTGGATTTGAACTCGCTTCACCACCAAAATATTATCAATACAAAATCATCCATGCCGATGAAAACGGTTTTGTTGCAAGAGCCTGGGGAAATATCGACAAAGATAGTCATATTGATATGTGGGAGGTTACAGAAAAAATCCGTACGCCAGCTTGCATCTATAACGATGTGGAAAATGAAGGAGAAGAGATTGGCCCCCTGGAGATGGAAAAGGTTGACCCTTTGATAAAACAGTCTGAAGTTCGTAGAATACTTTCTGAAATCTACGATGCAGAGCTCAAGTTTTTTTTAAAGAATCGTAGATTCTGCGCAGATTTTAGTGAACTTGGGTTTAAATCCGATCTAAAAACGGAATATTATCAATTTAAAATCATCCATGCCGATGATTATGGCTTTAGTGTATGGGCCTGGGGGAATATTGACAACGACCGTAAAATTGACATCTGGAAGCTGACTGAAAATGCCAGTGCGCCCTATTGTGTCTTCAACGATGTAAACAATAAAGGTAAAAAAGTTGACCCTTTGCAACTAAGATGATGTATAACACTTAATACTTACTCACCCACTCACTCAAAAATCTTCCCCGGATTTAATATCCCCCTGGGATCAATGGCGTCCTTAATCCGCTTCATCATCTCAATCTCGGTATCATCAAGGGAGATATTAAGATACTCACGCCGAATAGACCCAATCCCGTGCTCGCCGGTCAAAAGCCCCCCTAACCCATCGGCAAGGCGGTAAAGCCCCACCCTTGCCTCCGGCAGTTTCTCCTCCCACTCCTCCTGCAACATATCCCCCTTTATTATCTCCACATGGACGTTGCCATCCCCGGCGTGGCCAAAAAAGATCGAAGACAATCCCAAATTGTCGAGAAGTTCTTTGGCCCCAGAAACAAAGCGGGGAATCTCACTCCTGGGCACCACCACATCCTCCCCCTCTTTTACGGAGCTTATAGCGACTACCGCTTCCCTGATAGAGCGTCTCCCCTCCCAGAGCCTGTCTCGCTGTGCTGAAGATTCCGCCACGATCATATCCGTTGCTCCAACAGCGGAGCAGACCTCCCAGATTCGTTCCATGGACCTCTCAATCTCCGATCTGTCCCCGCCGTCAATCTTTATTAAAAGCTGCGCCCCGGCGTCCTCAAAGGGGGTTTTCTTTTTCAGAAACTCCTCTGCTATCTTGATGGCGCCTTTGTCCAAAAACTCGATTGTAGCGGGAATTATCTTCGCTTTAATTATCTCGCTTACGGCCCTTGATGCAGTAATCAGGTCGTCAAATGGCACGAGGACATCGACAGACTCTGCGGGCATGGGAAGGAGTCTCAAGGTAATCTCGGTGACTATTCCCAAGGTTCCTTCGCTTCCCACCATAAGGCCGATAAGGTCGTATCCCGTGGCATTCTTTACCACTTTTCCCCCCATTTTGGCGATGGATCCGTCTGGAAATACCACTCTCATGCCAGTAACGTAATCTTTTGTCGTTCCGTACTTCACGGCCCTGGGTCCGCCGGCGCTTTCGGCCACATTCCCGCCGATGCAGCATGAATCGAGGCTTGCTGGATCCGGGGGATAAAAAAGCCCCACCTCCTCGGCACTTCTCCCAAGGTCTCCCGTGATTACCCCCGGCTCCACAACGACCATAAGGTTTTCTGTATCAATTTCAATGATACGGTTCATCCGCTCAAGCGTTACGATTATCCCACCAAAGGCGGGTACCGCACCGCCAGTAACGCCGGTGCCGCC
>JAUWME010000065.1 GCA_030613285.1 Candidatus Zymogenus sp.
GGGTCATTGCCAGCGACCCATTTATCAGCCGTGAGGCGGCAGACAAACTGGGGATTGAACTTGTCTCCAACGATGAGCTTTTCAAGAAAGCGGATTTCATCACGGTACACACCCCAAAGACAAAAGAGACCACAAACCTCCTTAATCGCAAGGCCTTCAACAAGATGAAAAAAGGAGTCTTTATCATCAACTGCGCCCGCGGGGGAATTGTCAGCGAAACTGACCTCCTCTGGGCCATCGAGGAGGGAATTGTTGCCGGGGCAGCGCTTGATGTGTACGATAAAGAACCGCCAGCTCCCTCACCTCTTTTTGATGACGAACGGGTCATCCTAACTCCACATCTCGGCGCATCAACCGAAGAGGCGCAGATAAACGTTGCAGTCCTTGTGGCAGAACAAATTGTGGACTACCTCATAAATGGAATCGTAAGAAACGCAATCAATATGCCCTCCGTAAGCCCGGAGGACATTCCTGTTTTAAAACCGTACATTGAACTCGCAGAGTTATTGGGCTCTTTTCTCTCCCAGCTTGGTTTACCGGGTCTAAAGGAGGTCGAGATAGATTGCAGAGGTGAGGTGTCTGCTTTGGATATTCGTCCCATCAAAGTTGCTATGCTAAAGGGGATTTTCGATCCAATCCTGGAGGAGGGAGCAAACTACGTAAATGCCCCCATCATCGCAGACGAGAGGGGTATTAAGGTGGTGGACTCAAAGAGTGAAAAGGTAAAAGGGTTCAGAAACCTTTTGACCTTGAAGGCAAAAACCAAAGAGGGAGAAAGAACCATCTCCGGCACCATCTTCGGCGGTGAAAACCCAAGGATTGTAAAACTTGACAATTTTGAGCTTGAGGCGTTCCCGGAGGGAAATATGCTGGTTGTGAAAAATCTCGATAAACCGGGGGTCGTCGGGGGGGTTGGGGGTGTGCTCGGCGATGAGGGAGTCAACATCGCCAGAATGCATCTGGGCAGAGACAAGCAGGGAGGAAACGCACTCATTATCATCTCTGTAGATCAAGAGTTGTCGCCAAAAGTCATGGAGACATTGAGGGATCTTCCAAACATGATCTCAATCCAACAGGTAAAACTATAAAGTCACTGATATTTATCTCCATCGACTGGCCAATCGATATTTTAATGTGACATTATTTCAGTTGAAAATGTTTTGCAAGTTTGGTTTGTTCGAGTTTGGTTAGATCTTTTAGTGTATTGCCTCAAAGCAGATGTTTCTTATAAACAAACAGATGGACAAGGAGTAATCAAGATGCCCAATATTGTCATCGTCGGGACACAGTGGGGAGACGAGGGGAAGGGGAAAATGGTCGATCTCTTCAGTGAATATGCAAACGTAATTGTCCGTTTTCAGGGTGGAAACAACGCCGGTCACACCTTGGTTGTCAAGGGTGAGCAGGTAATACTTCACCTGATCCCTTCGGGAATATTACACCCCAACAAATTGTGTATCATCGGAAACGGCGTTGTGGTGGACCCCGGTGTCTTAATTGAGGAGATTGAGGGACTAAAAGAGAAGGGACACTTTAAAGACAGTGAAAATCTCAAAGTCAGCGAAGAGGCACACATCATCATGCCCTACCACAAGACTCTTGATATATTGAGGGACAAGGCCAGAAAGAAGGGTAAGATCGGCACAACGGGTCGAGGCATTGGCCCGGCATATGAAGACAAGGCCTCCCGTGTGGGAATCAGGATGGGCGACCTCAAAGACCCAAAACGACTGAAGGAGCGGGTCAATTTGGCCCTTGCCGAAAAGAACTTCATCATCAAAGAATACCTCGGTGCTGATCCTCTGAACCCTGATGAGATGTTTGAATATCTTATGGCATTATCAGACAAAGTTGTTGGTTACATCACCAACACATCGCTCCTCTTGAACAAAAAAATAGCTGAGGGTGCTTCGGTAATGTTCGAGGGCGCTCAGGGTGCGCTTCTGGACGTGGATCACGGGACGTTTCCTTTTGTAACTTCTTCTCACACAGTGGCGGGGGCGGCGGCCACAGGCTCCGGCGTTGGGCCCACCGTAATCGATGGGGTCTATGGAATAACAAAGGCCTACACAACGAGGGTTGGCTCCGGCCCATTCCCGACGGAACTAAGTGATGAAATAGGCAAACGCCTCCAGAAAAAAGGTGCGGAGTTCGGCGCCACCACCGGAAGAAGGCGGCGATGCGGCTGGTTTGATGCCGTGGCGGTGGGGCATTCCACAAGGCTGAACGGACTGAGCGGCCTTATCATCACAAAGCTTGATGTTCTGAGCGGGCTTGACACCCTGAAAATATGTATCGGTTATAAAATCGATGGGGAAGTCAGAGATGATTTTCCGTCTGACATCCCTTCCCTTGAAAATGCCGAGCCGGTTTACATCGAGCTTCCGGGCTGGAAAGAAGAGATTGATAAGGCAAGGAACTTTGAGGAACTCCCAAAAACCGCCCGGGATTACATCGGGAAGATTGAGGAAATTCTCGGAGTTCCCGCAGCGATAATCTCAGTTGGGCCGGATCGTGAAGACACCATTATCATCAAAAACCCCTTCGAGGAATAATCTCCATGACTTCTCCCACTTCAGACTCCAGAACTTCCGTTTACAACAGAAAAAAAGATGTGAATATCTTCCTCACAGATTTTGGTTTGACCGTTGTAGCAAAGATGGGAGACCGTGCCCACGAGATGGAGGTTGAATTGGACGTCGAGCTTCCTTCGATGGTAATTAAAGACATCAGGGGAAAAATGATACGAATTCCAAGAAAGATATGCGCCGGAGCTCTCCCCACACTAAAGCAGGCCGTGGGCATGACAATAAAACGGGGGCTTTCTGTCAAGATGGAAGAGACCATCGGCGGGAAGGCTGGGTGTTCACACCTCACAAACCTTGTCATGGAGGCGTGTTATTGTTCCTTTCAGGGGGTGTATACAAAATCCGTGGAGGTTGCGGGTGACATTATGGATGAAATGACCGACGCCGAAATGATGAGGGCATTTATCACCCTCAGGCCCCAGATGGTGGATTCCTGTGTCGCCTACAGCGAAGAATCCGGACTCATTAAGGATGCCAGAAAACTTTCAGACACAGACAAAGTCGACAAACTAATAGGACGGTTCGTTGATGCCTACGCCAAAAAGTAAAAAATCCCCCACCGCCCTCCCCCGTAATGTTGTTGTGTTGAACTTTAAAAGTACTGTAACTGTTGTAATGAAGATACTAAACCATTAATTCATTTCATAGGTAAATCAATGGCACAAGATATCTTTAAACTAAAAGAGAACAACACAACCCCCCGTACAGAAGTACTCGCCGGCTTCACCACCTTCATGACGATGTCATATATAATTTTTGTACAGCCGGTGGTGCTCTCCATCGCCGGGATGGACCCTGGGGCTGTTATGGTGGCAACTTGCGTCTCGGCCGCAATCGGGACACTCATAATGGGGCTTTTTGCAAATTACCCCATCGCCCTGGCGCCGGCAATGGGCCACAACTTCTTCTTTGCCATAACAGTTGTGACAATCATGAAAATCCCGTGGCAGACGGCCCTGGGAGCAACATTCATATCAGGTGTCTTGTTTCTCATCCTTTCAATCTTCGGGCTCAGAGAAACCATAATCAATGCCATCCCGACATCTCTAAAAAATGCCATCGCCGTGGGGATTGGGCTTCTTATTGCCCTTGTTGGATTTGAGTGGGGGGGAATTGTTGTGGACAGCCCCGGTACCCTCGTAACCCTGGGCAACCTTACATCGCCGCCGGTTATTCTTACACTTTTTGGCTTACTTTTGATGTCAATCCTCATGGCGCTAAAGATACGGGGTTCGATAATCATCGGGATTCTCGTTACGGCCTTTGTTGGGCTGCCATTTGGCCTGACAACCTTTCACGGCGTCTTTGCGACTCCTCCGAGCATTTCACCAACTTTTTTTATGCTCGATATCAAAGGAGCAGTAAACCTCGGTCTTCTTTCGGTCATCTTCGTTTTTTTCTTCCTCGACTTGTTTGATACAATCGGGACACTCATCGGGGTCAGTGAGAAGGCAGGCTTTATCGATGATAAGGGAAATCTACCCAGGGCGAGACAGGCCCTTTTGTCTGATGCGGTGGCAACAATTGCAGGAGCGCTTCTTGGAACCTCCACCGTAACAAGCTACATCGAAAGCGCAACTGGAGTTTCTGAAGGTGGAAGAACCGGACTTGCCAACATAATCACCGCTCTTCTTTTCATCCTTGCCCTCTTTACATTCCCCTTGGTCAAGATGATCGGCGGGGGTTACGAAGTTACCAAGGGCGTGGTCATGTATCCAGTCATTGCCCCCGCCCTTATAATCGTGGGGAGCCTCATGCTTTCAGGGGTTGCAAAAATCGATTGGGACGATGTTACCGAGGCAATACCGGCATTTTTGACAATTGTCATCATGCCCTTCACAGTCTCCATCACGGAAGGGATTTCCATAGGCTTTATCTCATATGCCATCCTAAAGCCAATCTCCGGTAAATGGAAAGAGGTGCACTGGATTATGTATCTCTTTGCGGTGTTGTTTGTGTTGCGGTACATATTTTTGGAAATTTAATTTTTCAAAATAACTACCTAAGTCTATGAAAAAAAAGGGATGTGGTTTCATCAAAACAATGGGTTTAAACCCATTGTCTATGGACAAAAATACCAACTTCTCAAAATATTGCCCAAAACAATTAATATCAATCAGTATCAATCCCGCACCTATCCCGGAATCCAGGTGTGGGACTTCTCCACCCCCTTTTTCGGGTCTTCAATAAAATCCACAATCAGCTTAAACTTACTATCACCGCCCCGATAGACAATCCCGTGGTAAGGGGAATCCACCCAGATCAAACCCTTCGTCTTTGAAGATATTGCGTTGAAATATTCCACCGCACTTTCAGGATCGACAGTGGGGTCGTTTCCACCCTGAATGATAAGAGCCGGCACCTTGACCTTAACAAGTTCCCCCTTGACCACCTTGATGAGCTCCAGGAGTTGGTCCACCCCGTGGATTGGATTTTTGAAATAGTTTATATGGGGATTCTCCGGGTTGTTTCGAACAAACTGAACCGGAGACCTTTTCAGTCCAATATATTTCAATACGTTGTCCATAATGTCCAGGGCAGGAGCCATAATCGATGCCCTGCTTACCAGCTTCATCGCCGCAGAGATGGAAATAATCCCCTCAATTTTTGGATAATCACAGGCCGCAAGGTGCCAAGAAAGCGCTCCCCCCATGGAAAATCCGCATACATAAATCTTTTTTACGAGCTTTGAGAGGATGGTGTATCCAACTCTGGCCGAGTAGAACCAATCTTCCCAATTCCTCCCCTTTAGATCCACGGGAGAAGTGCCGTGTCCCATAAGCCTTACTGAATAAACCGTAAATCCCTCATTGACAAGATATTCCCTTAAGGGTCTCATCTCCTCTGGGCTTGCCATGTAACCGTGGATGAGGAGAACCCCAACATCGTCGCTCCCTATGTTTATTTTTGGCATCCCAAATTTTATATCCTTGGATTGCCCCTCGGTGAAAAACATGGAGTAATCGGTGGTAAATCGCTCCTCCTCGCAGGCAATCAACGACTTGGCAGTCTCTTCCTTCAGCTTTTTTTCTGAGAACTTCAGCGTTTCATCAATAACCTCCGTAATTTCTTTCAGGGGATCAATCTCGTTGTGGATAACCTCGACAGTATTCAAAAGCCTGATTTTATGAAACTTTTGGGGCCACTTGAACTGTTTCTCTTTGATGACAAGATTGATGTCCCCATTTCCCCCATCAACACCATTACCTTTTTTGACAATCTCTATCAGGTCCTCTCTTTTTGCCATCTCAATAAATGAGTCAGTTGTCTCCTCTCCCTCAACAACAATAGATTCCGGTTTATGCCTTATCTGATCGTTAAAGGAGACGTTTATAATATCTCTAATTTCCATCGCAGAGAGGTAGGCGCGCATCCTGACATTCTCCAGATCATCCTCAAATCTATTGCGCTTGACCATCGTCTTCAGTAACCTTGCAATAATGTGATCCGGGTTAACGGTAGTCAGATGATAAATGTCGTACATATAGTCGTTCATCATCCCATTGATAACGTTGGAGAACACCGAACTTTCACCGTTTTTTGTTTTCGACTTCTTTGCTTTCCCGTTCTTTGTTTTTGATATTTTTGCTTTCTCCTCTTTTGATATTTCTGATAGAGTAGGAAACACATCCCAATCTTTTAGCCACGCTGAATATTCCGAGATTTTTCTGGGATGACCAAAATTAATCGTCATCTCAACACCCGCAGAAAGGATTGAACTTTCAACCTTAAGCTCCTCTTCAAGGCTTGGAGACAAATCCCCTTTTTCAATAAACGTAATAAGCCTCCACAGTTTTTTATAAAGACCCGTCTCCAATACCCTCATCGGGTAGTATGTGATGTTTAATGGAACAATATTGACATCAAATTCATCAAGGTAATCAAAACCGAAAATCCTGGTGAGGGTATGTTTCTTCGCAAACCCTCCCATGATTCTGGCCGCCATCTGTGTCTTTAGGGCAACCATCCCTGCACCAGTGTGGGGGGAGCGTTCGCGCAGCACATCCCCTTCGTGGATTACAAACCGGCCGTCATCAATAACCCTTTTGTTCTTTACCATCCTACCCTCTGGGAATATTACCCAGCTCTCACCGGCAAGGAGGCTCTTTGCAATCAAATCGTCCCTATGGGGAAAGTTCACCGGCACAGCCCCAACGCTTTCCATAAAATCATTGGGCAGCGCATTAAAAACTGCTGTGTCAGTAAGACTCCTTGGGAATACTCCCAGACGTGAATAGATGATGTACGGAAGGATTAGGGTCTCGATTCTGGTAAAGTGATTTGAAAGAAATATGACGGACTTTTTGGGAACCCTTTCAATTCCATTGACGACTATCTTTACATTGGTAACCTTTAGCAATCCATCAAACAACAGCTTGATCCTGCTAATGTTAGCCCTGTTTATCTCTTTTAATTCCTTCATTTTACACCTCGAAACATCTGCAAGAAGATTTCATTTCAAACTTGTGTCTTTCAAATACATTTTTATAAGCTACTGCTATTCTTGGAAAAACTATAGCAGATTTATCACAAACCCGCAAGACACTAAAAACTTTATAAATATTGGTTCATCCGATCATTGCGTACCTTATTTAAGGTATGATATGTTTATATATAAACTTATTTGGTATTATGAAGATTGGCTTTAGGGCAACATAATCTTATATTTTGTAAGATATCAAGACAATGGGTGTTAGCAAAGCAATGGGTTTAAACCCATTGCTTATGGGCAAAAATAGTAAAACTGATGCTATAAGTGACAGATGGAGGAAGCCAGTAATTCATAGTAAAACATCAGGGGTTTTGAAGTATTTTCAAAGCCCCTTGAATATTTCTCATCTCTTAAAAAATGGTCGATTTTCGAAGTAAAAGTTCGACTGCACTTGGTGGAATTCGACAACACTTTGTTGAGCTTGGTGAATTGTTTATAAACCAATCTTTTTGGCAATTATCTCCTTCATAATCTCGGTCGTGCCGCCGATGATACTCAAAGAACGGATGTCTGTATATAACCGCGCTACCTCATACTCAGCCATATATCCGTAACCGCCGTGTATCTCAGTGGCATCATAGCCAATGCGATTAACCATCTCTCCTACACACGCCTTGAGCATCGAAATCTCCTTGACGATGTTTTCACCTTTCGCTGACCGAGCCGCACACGAATAGGCAAAGGCTCGATTTTGCTCAATGGTTGTGGCCATGTCAACAATTTTATGTCGAATAACCTGCATCTCAGAAAGCGTCTTCCCAAATGCCTTTCTCTCTTTGGCATAGGTAATGGTCTTATCGAGGATATATTGTGTAACCCCAATGCCTTCGATACTTAAAATCAAACGCTCAAGCTGGAGATTATTCATAAGGGCATAAAAACCTTGCCCCTCTTCTCCAAGAAGGTTTTGTTCGGTCAACTTCACATCGTCAAAAAATATCTCGGCTGTATCGGAGGCATGGCATCCAATCTTCTCAAGTTTGCGAGACGACAGTCCGGGGGCGCCCCTCTCCACAACAAACAACGAAATCCCCCTATGCGGGGGCTCGGCACTTTTGTCGGTCTTTGCCGCCACGATTATAACATCGGCATAATGCCCGTTGGTGATAAACGTTTTTTGACCATTGAGTATATATTCGCTGCCCTTTTTTTCGGTGCTCGTCGTAATGCTGGCGACATCTGACCCTGCACCGGGGTCGGTGATGGCAATGGCGCAAACAGATTTACCCGTAATGCAGGGAGAAAGCCATCTCTGTTTTTGCTCTTCAGTGCCAAGGTCATTGATGTAGGTAGTTGACATATCGTTATGAACAGCAACAGACACCGCAAAGCCAAGACATCCACACATTCCCATCTCTTCTGCCATGATCACGCGGAATAGATCGTCAACACCCAGCCCACCAAATTCGGGGTCGTAACAGAAACCCAAAAACCCCATCTCGCCCATCTCGTGCCAGATTGAGCGGGGGATTTCCCGATTCTGTTCCCACTCAAGGATAAAAGGGGTTACTTTTTCGGCCAAAAACTTTTTCAGCTGTTCCCGAAACTGCTCATGCTCACTTGTAAAAATACTATACGTCATTTTTTATTTCTCCAGTTACACAACATTCACACAGCGTTTACTCAGCGTTCATCGAATTTGAGATTATCAATATAATTGAAATCGAGTATAACACACTTTGTCATTAAGATACATTATTTTTGTAA
>JAUWME010000437.1 GCA_030613285.1 Candidatus Zymogenus sp.
CCTATCGGATATTGTAAAGCGGGACGGCTTAAAAGTTAGTGAGATTTTAGTTGACCCAGAACTGAAAATAGAATCAATCCTGACAGATGAAAGCATTTCCTCAAATGAGAGGGGGGAGAAGATAAGAGGGAAGATTCGGGCGTTGAGATACCCGATTTTGCAGGGGTTTTTAAAAAAGTTTGAGGACAACCTGACAGGGTTGAATCTTCCAAGGGGCGTTGTAATTTCCCACCATCCATACTTTGAGGCAGATTCGCTGACATTGTCGTTTCGGTTTAAAGATTGCAGTGACCTTGAAAGGTTGGAGAGATTTTTGTCTGGGGCCTCTCAATCTGAAGAGATGAAAAAACTTATAGAGATGGTTTAAATTTTGGATAATTTGGATAATTTGGACAGTTTGGAAAGATTTCATAACATCTACGTTGAGGAGGAGGCGAGGGGATATCCCCTTGCGATGAGAGTCCTCGAAAAGTTTGAAGCTGAGGCGCATATCATCTCGGATTTTCGGGAGGTGCCAAAACCTGACGGGAACGAGAAAAACCTCATCCTCGCAAGGCACAGGGGAGATATTTTGAAGAGGTGCCCCGGCACCAAGGCGCACATCCGCTGCGGCTATCACGTGATAAACCAAGTAGTAGGGTGCGATGTCAATTGTACTTATTGTATCTTGAATTACTACGTCAATGCCCCAGGTATCGTAATCAACGTCAATCTTGAAGACACGCTCTCTCATATTGACAGGACGCTGAAGGAGCATAGAAAATATATTTATCGTGTCGGGACAGGGGAGCTTACAGACAGCTTCTATCTTGACTACCTGACGGGATTGGCAAAGACCTTTGTAGAATTTTTTGCTGACAGGGATGGCGCCATCTTTGAGCTGAAAACCAAGAAGGTCGAGATCGACAGTGTCCTTGACCTCAAACACAATGGGAGGACGATCATCTCGTGGTCACTGAACTCTGGGGAAATGGCGGGGTCAGAAGAGGCAGAGGCGGCCCCGGTTGCCGAGAGACTTTTGGCTGCAAGGCGCGCCCAAGAGAGTGGATATTGGTTAGGCTTTCACTTTGACCCCATTGTCCACTACAACGGTTGGGAGGAAGACTATGAAGAGACGGTTCGTGCCATCTTTGACTTTGTTGATCCAAAAAAAATCCTCTGGATAAGTCTCGGGACTTTTCGTTCTCCGCCATCGCTTTTTGAAATTATCAAGGGGCGTTACCCAAAGAGCAAAATTGTTACTGGCGAATCCTTTCCGGGAGATGACGGCAAGCTCCGGTACCTCAAACCTCTGCGGGTTGAGATGTACAAGAAACTGTTAAGTACACTTAAAAAATATGGCGGTGATGACCTCTTTGTTTACCTCTGCATGGAGAGAAAGGACGTCTGGGGGAAGGTTTTTGACGGCGTTGGTGAAGCGCCCAAAAACAGCGTGGATTTGGATCGGATGTTTCACAAAAATCTCAAAAGAAGATGGAAGATCGATGGCCAGAGTTAAGATTTCTTTGAAAGATAAAGGGGTTTGTGATTTAAAAAACGAGGGAGAAGCCACGAAGGTGGTAGAGCCGATCGAGACCGAAATTCCCCCAGACTCCGAAGATTGGGATGAAATCTGCAACCGCTGCGGGAAGTGCTGTTTTGATAAGATTGTTGACGAGAATGATGAGCTAATCGCCATGACCGCCTGCGCCTACCTTGACAGTGACACTGGCCTTTGCAAGGAGTACGAGAGGCGTTTTTTCTTCGAGAAGGACTGCCTGAAGCTGACGCCGGAAAATCTTCGTAAATTTGACTGGCTTCCCGACGACTGCGGCTACGTGACATATTTTAGGCTTCGGGAAAAAAAGGAGGAGAAGGGGAGGATACTTAAAGACGATACACCCCTTTTCTGATATAATATAATGTCTTTTTCACCTTTTTTTATACGAAACACTAAAAGATATTTTTTTAAGGATTTATTGCACTATTAAATAATTAGGTTCATCCGATTAATGCTAAAATAATAGCAAGGCGAGGTAAAAAGTGTTTTAAAAACATAAATTGTTCACTGATAGGCATTTCGCTTATTGGTGTTACCCATAGCTGATAGCAGGTTAGTTTTCCCAATATTACACAAACAGGGGATAAAAAAATTGCACGAACTTTCAGTAACAGAAGAGATATTGAAGATTGCCGTCAGGCACGGCCAAAAAAACGGCGCCAAGAAAATTGTCAGGATATATCTTGCCATCGGGGATTTATCCGACCTTATCGATGAGTGGGTTCAGCGATATTTCGATTACCTTGCAAAGGACTCCATTGCCCAAAATGCAAAGCTCGAAATCGAAAGGGTGCCAATTACCGGCCTCTGCGACAAATGCGACAAGCCCTTTGTGGTGGACAAAGTAAAGATGGATTTTCACTGCCCCGACTGTGGCGAGAAGGGGGCGGAGCTCTTGAAGGGCCGGGAGTTTACAGTAAAATCCATTGAGATTGAGTGAGGGGCTTTACAATGGCTACCCCAATATTTTTTGATATAAGTAGGAAGCAGGGTTTTAAGGTTAATGTTATCTATATAAAAAAATGGCAGAAGCTGTCATTCAAAAGGAGCTCTGGCGGCGATTGTGTGGAGTCAATTGAGATAGCAGTTAGGAACAACGCGATGGCCTAATTAATGTCATTGCGAGGAGCGTAAGCGACGAAGCAATCTCAATATGCTTATTGGATTCTATGGAAAAGGAGATTG
>JAUWME010000459.1 GCA_030613285.1 Candidatus Zymogenus sp.
AATGTTTGGATGGTTTTCACTGATCAAAAGGATTAAGATGGAATCAAAACAACAAAAATAGTCGAGAGGTATATTCTATCCCAATAGAAATTTACCTATGGGATTAATATGGCTGTATCAAAAAACGATCTCTCCTGATCACAGCCCACTGATGACAAGGATTCTCTCCCACGGGGTTTGCAGGTTCCATCCCACGTGTTCCCAATATACATATCTGGCCATTGAAAAATATGGCGTGATAAAAGGCTCCTGGATGGGTTTAAAGAGAATCTTTCGCTGCAATCCATTTAGTGCCGGCGGTTACGACCCTGTGCCGTAAGTACCTATTACGTGTGAAGCTGTTATTGACTTTTACTGTTTGAGACTTTTACTCTTTAAGATATTTCAAAAAGACTTAACCTTTTTTGTACAGTGTTTTTACACAAACCTCTAAAAACGGAGTACTTCATGTATAAGTTAAATAGATATTTAGACAATGTTTTAAATATTTTAAATATTTCAATAAAATTTGGAGCGATATTTCTCGTTGCAATGGCCCTTTTTCTGCCGAAGCCCCTTTTTGCCGCCGAAACCCTAAAACTTGCAACGGACGAGCACGGAGATTTTTTCTGGATAATGGGCACAAAGATTGCCAAAACCCTGAGTGATTCCGGGATCCCAACTGATGTAATCATCAGCGGAGGATGTGCCGAAAACCTCGATCTCCTGTTGAACTCAAAGGCGGATATTGCCCTCGTCACCGCCCCAGCCCTGAACCGCTATTTGAATGAGGGAGGGGAAATCGATAATTTCTCTACAATTACAGCCCTCTGGCCCAGGGCCATACATTTTCTGCTTCTTGATAAATTTGTCAAAACAGGCACGCTGAACGATTTCCACAAGAGACGGGTCTATCTTGGCCCAGAGGGAAGCCTTAAAAGAAAGATCGTCGAAGAGGTCTTTAAATCCATGGGGATTAAAACCAAGAGAACGATTATGACAATCAATGAACTCAGCGTCGTGGGCATCATGACCAACTATATCGAGCAAAAGTTAGATGGGGCGATCTTTATTGATCGTGTCCCATCCCCCACTGTCGAATCGATCCTTGCAAAAACAGGCCATTTCTACAAGATAATCCCCGCAGGAAGAGAAACTTCCGGTCATCTGAGTGGACTGGGAAAGGGTTTCTTTATTATTGAGGTGCCGGAGGATATTTACACTTATCAGCACGAAAAGTACATTACAATCGGGATTGAGAGTTTTCTAATTGCCAGAAAAGACCTTCCTGACAAAACTGCCCTAAAGTTGGTAGAGGCCATTTTTGACAACGTTGATGCAATCGAAAAGGATTTTAATTTCGGTTTTGGATTAAAGAAGGAGAACGGGGCGAATAACCTTGTGGTTCCCCTACACCCCGGCGTTGAAGAGTACTTTAAGACAGCTCCTTAATATTAGAGAGTTACTGATGCAGGTGGGATGATGTATTTGGTTTTTTCCCGCCCATGGCAGTTTTATGTATCAATGGGGTTGTTCAAACACCCGGGGTTTTTGGCTAAAAAAATAGTGGCTTTAAAAAAATGAAAAAGAAAAAAACCGATCTAAAAATAATCGTTTTTGTAATAGCAGCAATCTCCATTCTTATCTTTGGCGTTTGTAACCAACAACTTTTTTCCAGCCCCTCAAGACCCATCCCCATCAATCTCGTAAAGAGCTGGACTTACCAGATTCAGGGGCTTGAATTTATTGGGGCAGTGGAGAAACTCGCCCGACTCGATGTTGATATGCTGGTGGTGGAGCCGATGGCTACGATGACCGACATTGGCGATTTTGATGCAAAAGAGATGGTTGCAAGGCTCAAAAATTCAAGCTCCACAGACCCAAAATATAGAAAATTAGTCCTGGCCTATGTGGATATCGGTCAGGCGGAGGAGTGGCGATTGTATTTTAAAGATGACTGGCGACCGCCCACCACCTCTGGCCCAGCCAGCCCTGATTTTATGATTGGCGAAGACCCGGACGGCTGGGCAGGAAATTACCCCGTTGCATTCTGGGACACGAGATGGAAGGGGATTATTATCTATGATGAGAGAAGCATATTAAACGAAATATTAGACCTCGGTTTTGACGGGATATACATGGACTGGGTTGAGGCGTACGACGACGTGGGAATAATCAAACGGGCAAAGAAAGACGGGAAAGACCCGGCCCTTGAGATGGTCAAGTTTGTGGGAGAGATTAAAAAATACGCAAGGATGAGAAATGCCGATTTTCTGATTGTCCCGCAGAATGCGCCATATCTCATCGAGGACGCAGATGGTTACCTTGATGTCATCGATGCCATAGCCCAGGAAGACCTTTCCTTTTCCGGTGGTGGAGATACCGATTGGGACGACTCCAAAAGCGGGGATGTTGAAACCCCACGGGGTTCCTGCGAATGGTGCCGGGGAGATCTCGCCAGAGTCCTCCTGACATACAAAAACTCAGGCAAGCCTGTTTTTACAGTAGATTACTGCATTAAGTTAAAAAACGTAAAAGAAGCGAGAGAGTATTCGTTGTCAAAGG
>JAUWME010000247.1 GCA_030613285.1 Candidatus Zymogenus sp.
GAGATGGCCGGTGGCGTGACTTGCCACAAGATTTCCCTACAACGAAACGATTACGCCCGAAAAGATTGATCGCATCAAAAAAGCGGAACTCATCTTAAAGGGGCACGGGTTCAAGACGTTTCGGGTCAGATACCTTGGCGATACATTGAATATGGTGAAGATTGAGGTTGGAGTATCGGAGCTTTCGAGGTTGACATCTCCCGATTTATTGGACAATATTAATTCTGACATCAAGAAACTGGGGTTTTCTTCGGTGACTCTGGACCTTGGCGGCTACCGCCCGGGGAGTATGAATGATGGGTTGGCGGAGCTGAATGATGAAAAGTTGTAACTATTTACGGAGACTAAAACCATGAAGGCATTGCATAGAAGGGAATTTTTAAAATACTCTACAGGCGCACTCTTTGCCGCATCGTTTTTTTGGACACCGTTTTCAAAAAAAATCTCAGTAGCCATTGCAATGTCCAATGAAAAAGCCATTGAATTATCCACTTTAAAAGATGAAACCATGAAAATCCATGATAATACAATCCTGCTGGCAGCACCAAATTCCTCCGATAACTACTACGACACCATGACAGATGAGCTGATAAAATTCTATCGGGCACTGTTCAAAAATGCGCACAAAGACGACTTTTTTTTGATTGTCGCCGATAGCCTCATCCGAAAAGAGTTGATAAAAAACAAGATTGGTGAGCAACACATCATCAAAGGGAATCTGCCGGACATCTGGTGTAGAGATATATGCCCGGTGATCACCAGCCACGACAGGGTAAATTTTCGATATCGCCCGGCAAGTCTCACAGTTATTGACGCTGCCTACATTGAGGAAAAATTTGATATTTTTTTCAAAACTCATAATCTCACCGACAAGATTAGCAATCTGATTTTAGACGGTGGGAACTATTGCCACAACGGAGTTGACTCCGCCGTCATTTGCAGGCGGGCACTGGTGGACAATGGCATGAGTGAGGGTGAGGTAATCGAGGCACTCAAGTCGGTTACAGGGAGCTCAAATATTGCCATCCTGCCGGAAGAGAAGGGCGAACCACTGGGACACGTTGACGGGATGATTTCCTGGCTTGATTCCAACACCATTGCCATAAACCGTTTTGATGAGCCGTTGTTTTCGGAAATCAAGGAGATTCTTCGCCGTACCTTCCCGGACGTGCTTTTGGTGGAACTGCCGTTTAATCCCACAGATGAAAATTGGAGGGGCTTCTTTGACGTAACGGGCATCTACACAAACATCCTCCACACAAAAAACGCCCTTTATGTCTCCGCTTTTGACAGCCCACTTGACCAGCAGGCCAAAGATATTATTGACAAGCATTGCCAGAGACCGGTTATTCAAATTCCCATGGGCAGAGTAACAAAGATGGGCGGGAGCCTTCGGTGCCTGACGTGGCAAAACAGGAGGAGCGGTTCATCCCCCCTGCCGTTGTAGCTGGATGGTTGCCACCCTTCGCATAATTTTGTTTCAATGTCTTGGTAAATCACGTACGAAACAGCTTGTCATTAGAAATTGATTCAGTGTGAACAAGGGTGTTTTCTATACCATCTCTCCATAAATCTCAAGTTAGTAAATCACGGACAAGTTTTTTGCATACGCCACTCGAACTTTGGTTTGCTGCTGAAATTGTATTTCTAAAATAAAATAGTTGGCGTTGACAGACCCATGCTTGTCAGGAGTTAATTTATCCACTTAATACATGGACGACGTTACATACAGGACTTCAGGAAGCTGAAAAATAGGATTACGCCAAAACCGACCATCGCTATAATAAATGCAGAAAAGCAACAATCGCTATTCGTGTCACCATCTGTTTTGCCTGCAATTTTCGGGACATTTACTTCGAGTGGCTCCGTCGATGTCGAATCTCCATTGCTATCTGAATAATCATCTTCGTGGTCTTCGGCATATTCTATTTCGTCTGTTTCTGATATATTGGAGGTATCACCTTCGTCTTCAATACTATCAAATTCCCCGGATATCATCCACCAACTGTGACCACAATCACTGCACATAAACGCCTTGATAGCACTCTCTTGCGCTGCCTGAAAGAGAGTCCTTACAGCCGAAATACCGCTGTATCTTTTCTCTCTGAATACTTCAGGCCCAGTTCCGATAATTTTGAGGATTCTGGAGCCGCAACTTGGGCAGGCAAGGTGGACAATCTTTGGTTCATCTGGAGGGCCTTTTTGTATCTCCAACCTCTCGATATGACCATCGGGCTTTTTTGGCTCCTCTGCATCGATTGCCGGGGGCATTTCCTCTATTTCCTTTATTTCCAAAGGTGGAAGCTTTTCTTGTTCCACCAACTCCTTTTCATACATTTCAGACGCCCTTGATATGATATCGGGGCCCTTGGGCCTTTCATACCTGAATCTCTTTTTGCAGGACGAGCATGTTACCCACCTTTTATATCCCGGTTTTACAAGTTTGCCGTCGATCTTTTCTATCTCACCGCAATCGGGACATTCAATTTCCAAATAATCCACTTCTGTCATCGTTTTCCACCACGAATTTTATATAAAAATAGCAACTACTCTACAATACTAAAACTAAAAATCTGTCATTTTTAACTTCTACTGGAGGGTGTATCGAGGTAATAGTTTAACAACGGAGCTTAATGAAACGAGATTGCTACGTCTCTCGCCCATCCATAAAATTGGCTGACCCCTCCCAATGACACAATTTGTTATTTTTAGAAAATATTTTACAACAAATAGCATATTTTTGTGTTTCGCTTAAAGTCCCTGCTGGACAAGAGGATTGAAAGTTGAGATTATTTTATATTTTATATATTAAAGCTAAAGCTTTTTTATGGTTTTGTCAAGATAAACATTTACTTTTTGATAATTTGTTTATTGAAAAATCAAATCTTTTTTGGGATAGAATCTGCGGTCGGAGAGTGATTGTTGAGTCGGATCAATTTTGCAGTAAATCACAGTATTGATGTGGAAGTGGTGCAACGTTAATTTGGTGCAATTTGATTAAATGGAATTTAATTGGATTTAATGGGTTTCAATGGGGAGACAACTGCTGCAGTAAAAGCAGGCTGATGATTGGAGGCAAACCGTTGCGACCAAAATGGACTGATGGCAAGAGGCCTGAAACCAAGTGGAGTGATGACGGGTATGAAGCAGATGGCAGGGGGGGTTAGTTAAGTTGCGCCTTCATATGCCTTGAGAGATAGGCCTTGATTTTTGATTTTGGCGCCAGTATGATTGAACCATCCGGTATTGGTTCGTTGTAGATAGTAAGGGGTGTATTGACAAACTCGTTGAACCTTTCGGGGTCTACAGGGTAAAAGGGTCTAAATATTGCTTCAAAGCCGTAGTCGAACTCCTCGTCCATAAGGAGCGAAAATGGTTTGAAGTAGGCGTGTCTTTCGAACTGCTCGGCAAAGAGCGGGTCATCGCCGCCTTTGACGCAAAAGAGGATGTGGCTGATGTAATGTCTGGGATAATTCGTCTGGTTATAAAGTCCCACAACGATGTCCCCCTCCCTTGGGATGTATTTAAATCCCTCCTCCATAGGAAGCCTTACCCTTATTGGAAGGGTTTTTTTGTTGTTTTTCCAGTAGTTAAAGCCGTCGACATCCGATTCTGGATCGTATTTCATGGCTACAACCCACTTTTTATTGTACATCCTTTCAAAGGCGATCCACGAGAATTCGGCGTAGTTCAGACCCATGTAATCAAAGAATGAATAGAAGTCTCTCTTTCGTGAGCGTTTCATCGATGTATCGATATTTCCTGCCCTTGTCAGGGTTAGCTGGCCCCGCAAAACTTCCGTAAAGACCTTTCCGTAATAGATCATCTCCACGGGATTTCTGTATCCGAATTCGTTTGCCAAGGCAAAGACCCACTTGTGATAATTCAGCTGGAGTCCACCCAGACAGTTAGGCTTTTCGTCTTCGGTTTCGAGTATCTCAAAGTGCGCGGGGGAAAACTTGTCCCAAAAGGTTGTGCGGTAGAAGGGAAATTCTTTCCCCATAAAATCGAACGAGGCACTTGAGTGGTTTATGATGCTCTTTGCAATATAGGGATTTGTCTTTTCGCCCACTCTCTTTGCATAGCGTTGGAGTTCGCTTTCGATGGGTGCCGTTTTCAATGGGGAGATTTTTATGACCGTGGTACACCCCGAAACGACAACGGCAAGGATTACAAATAGAATCGGAAACTTTATAAGGGCGTTTCCCATTTGCCTACTAATTATCTCTCTTTTCATCAATCTTATTACCTGAAAATAGTCAATGATTTTTTATTGGATTTTAAAATGGGTGGTGGTAGAAAATGAAGTTTGTCAATTGACACCCCAGTATTAATTACTCGGAAAATCAATTTGTCTACGCCACCCATCATCTTTCATCATTTAAGCGATTTACAAGGTCAGGACAGTTTATCTTCGATCCTCAAACAAAACATCCTTTTTAGAACCGCCAGCCTTTTACCTTATTTTTTCCTTATTTTTACCTTATTCCTCATATATAACCAACAACACCAATTACCGACAACCCCTCTCCACAATAAACCCCCCAACGATAGCAAGATCCGCGAGCCACGAA
>JAUWME010000275.1 GCA_030613285.1 Candidatus Zymogenus sp.
AGTCCTACCTTCACCGAAGAATTCGGCCTTTTCAAAATCTGCCGAGCACAAAAAATGTGCATGAGCAAAAACTGCATCAACAAACTTCAGTACTCCCCCCGTCTCCTCCCTCAATCTTGAAAAACTGAAATCTCTCGGAAAGACAAAGCCAGTAAAATTGTGTTCACCATCTACGTAGAGCTTTTTAAACCTCTTCTAAAAACCACTCTTATTCTCTTCTTTGCTATGGAATATGCAGTATTTTTTCCCATCTTCATCTTTTTCACCCGAAGAACGACGAGTACATTTATGTTCCTTTGTTACAACTTCATTCTTCTTTAAATCAAAATAAAACTCTTTGTAGTCGCACATTTTTTGCCCCCACATATATAATTGTGTAACCCGTAGGGGCGGGTCCCTGTGCCCGCCCTGAGGTGGTATTTTTTGGCAACCACAGGGGGTTGCCCCTACATATATAATACTCGAAAAGAACACCACTGACAAGCAACCTCTTGACAGCGCCACCAACTATCTCTTTATTGCCTTTTCTCTATAACCTTCACCTATGATAAAAGTCTATTCCAAAAAGTTTAAAATTGGTTTTCTTCAAAATATATAATATTTACTGGATTCCCGCTTTCGCGGGAATGACAAATAATGATTTCCACTGGATTCACGCTCTCTAAGGAAATGACAAATAATGATTTCCACTGGATTCTCGCTCTCTAAGGAAATGACAAATAATGATTTCCACTGGATTCCCGCTCTCTAAGGAAATGACATTTAATCATGACGCCTCCTTATAAATATTTCCACCTCGCCACTTTGTTTTGCCAAAATTGTCACAAGCTGCCTCTCCCCATCCTCCACCACCGTGGCCCCGCCACCCCCGTTGACCTTCACATCGTAACCATCGGGAAACTGAAGGCGGGGAACAAATATCACCGTGGGGGCATCGATGTCAGCATCTGCCAAATACCGCAAAGTGTAAACCCCACGTTTCATGTCAAAGGTCGATTTTATCGGCGTCCCCTGAACAAAATGGGGGTATGGGCGGACAAATCCCTCCATGGCCCTGCCGCCGCTGTTGATGTCCCCCTTGTCGTCCCGCTGGTCAACACTGAAGATACTCAAATCCTCCTGATTCCAGCAGTCGCCCACCTTAAGGTCGTTTCTGTTGTGGGCGGTGTAGTTCCACTGGGTCGAGTTCAAAAGGAGCGTGTCCATGGCATTGTACATCAGGTCAAGGGCCATGATGTGGCTTTTCCACATTTTTTTGTCTCGGCTCCCATCCGCCCATTTTCTGTACGCCTCCCCCCCGTGAAGATCGTAGGGGATGCCGAACTCACCAATCAACGTGGGGCTGCCGCCGTTGACACTCTTCGATGCCTCCTTATAAACGCCCAGCTGACGCTCGTACATCCTCTGAATATTACTCCTGCCAAATACAGGACGTTTACGTTTAAAGTCGAGGGTTACGGGGTAGTTGAACTTCTTGGTGGCAAGGGTTATGATGTCGTACCAGTGAGAGGCGTTGACCATCCTCTCCGGGATGTCGCCACGAAATTCGGGGTCAAAGGACGCCTCTTCCGCCGGCTTTTCCCCAAATATCATCCAGTCGGGGTTGATGGCCCTCACACCATCCGCCACGCGGTTAAAAAATGGAAAGAGGTAATCTTGGTCAAAGTTCACCTTTCTGCCGTTTATAACCTTGAAATAGTCGTTTCTCAAAATCTGGTAGTCAGAACCTTTCAACCTCCAAGCCCCCGCGGCCATAAAGGGGTCTTCGGCCCCCTCAAGCCAGATTGACACACCATCCGGATTTGCAGTGATAATCTTCTCAACTGCAACACCCCCCTTGAGAATAGATATCTTTGTCTTGGGAAGTTTTACCGGGTGGCCGTTAGAGCTAAACATTGCCTCGATGGGCTGCCAGACAACGCCGAGGGCCGGCCTCTTCTCCTCGGTCTCCTCCTCAATGCGGTCATCCAAAAAGCTCCCAATCCAGCCCTCGTGTGGCTCGTTTAGGGTGTCAAACCCCAGCACGTTGGGCAAATCCTTAATCCTCTTTCCGATTTCCTTAAGACAACCCACATAGTGCTCCTGCATGTAGTCCTGGACATTTTTGCCGTCGATGATAAGATCGGGGGTAAAGTCCCTCCCACCAAAAAAGAGCGTCCACATAATACCATTGGCCGCATAGCGGTAGTTTGAAAACCAGCACATCTGCGGGTAGTTGTCAGGTTGGCGGGGACGGGAGTCGTCGTAATCGTAACAGCTTTGCATCACCACAGCAGCGTCTGCCTTTGATATCTTAGTGTAGTCGATCCCTACCTTCTCAAAGAGCCAGCAGGGCGCGCCGTCACCGCCTGTCATTCGGCTCCAGACATCTTGATGAAAATCCACAAAGACGTAAAGACCGTGCTCTCCCGCCAGCTTACAAATCTCCGCATAATAGTCAAGGTATTCCTTGTCGTATTCACCCGGCCCTTTATGCTCCACCGCCTCCCAGGTGGTCAAAAGGCGCAGTACATTAAAACCCCACGCCTTGAGGCGTGAGAGATGCTCATCGGCCTCATCGAGGGGAAACGGCCTCCCGACAAAAGTGACTTCCCGGTGGTCGGAAAAATCCGTGGGGAATTCCGTCCCCCCGTCAGGATATGGCACCTTGCAGTCCCCTCCAAGGTTGACACCCCTCAGGATAACCTTTCGGCCCTTCTCATCGACGAACCACTCCTTTTCAATATGTAATCGCTGCATCGGTTTTTGTGATGGCATCTATTTGACTCCTTAAAATTCACTTTCAAAATGTCTCAATTAGTAAAATTCGAGAAAAATCAAGCAAGGTTGTCCATAATAATAACGAACTATAACCCTAAATGCAAAACTATTTTCCACAACCACAATATTACCCTTGACATTTTAGATAACCATGATAATATTAGTTATCATAGTGCAATATCAGTTTTTTGTACATTTTTTAAGGAGGAAAAAGTTGTCAAATAATAGCGGTAAATTTCAATTTCTAATTGTTTCTCTCATTCTTTTTGTCTTTCTCTCTTCCGGGGTTGCCCTGGGTGAGGAGGACATTACTGTCTATGCGCCAATTGGTTTGAAGTCTGTTTTTATGGAAATAGAAAGAAAATTCGAAAAGGAAGAGGGTATTACGGTCAAAACGGTGTTCTTGGTACATCAAGATTTAAAGAACGCTACCAAGACGAAGGGTGGAGACCTTATTGCTACTGTATATCCGGATTTGACTATGTTAAACAGGGATATCGGCGATATGGCGGAAAAACCCATAAAGGTGGCCTATCTCGAACCTCTAATTTATGTCAAAAAGGGAAATCCTCTTAACATTAAAAAATTTGATGATCTTGGAAAACCGGGCGTTAAACTATTAGTAATGGATAGGAAGGGTAAACCATTTAAGGGTTTGATAGAGAGGACCATTGAGAAATCATACATTACCGAAAAGATCAAAAACAATACAGTAAAAAGCCATATGAATGGAACCAAGGTGCTAAGATGGCTTATTGCAGGGGAGGGAGATGCGGCAATAGCTGTTAAAAGCCTTTCGACATGGAATGAATTTAAGGACCTTGAAACCATTAAAGTGCCCACCAGGATTACAGTCTCAGATCAGGTCTTTATATCAGAGCTTACCTCGTCCAAACTTTTTGACAAATTGAAGGTTATTAGTTACATCAAATTTGTAAAATCGGACGAAGGGAGAAGGATATTCACAAAGTACGGATTCAGTATCCCGAGGAATTAGTTAGCATCCTTTAAAGGCGGGTTTTTTCAAAATTTACAGGGTCAGTCCAGACTTCAAGAGAAGGAGACTGACCTTTTTTTACTGCAGAAGTTATTATTGTCTGCAATACAAAGGGAATCCATTATATTGTTATTCCCAACAAGATAAAGAAATCCAGATCGATATTTACTGAGTTCCCGTTTCCCAAGGAAACCATTAATAACAAAAAAGCTGTCGTTTATGAGGAGAAAATCCCAAAATGCCTGTCATTGCGAGTATTCATACGTCAGGCTCTTAAATGATATAATCTTCCAATTTATAAAATTCAGTTTTACTAAAAATGGAACTTCTGGGTTACTAATCCCCAAGTCCGAGCCTTTCAACAACAGCATCACCGGGAACACCCGTCTTTTTGTCCCAACCCCATTCATCGTAATAGTCCCCGATCATCTCCCCAACTTGTTCAGCGGTTAATGGCTCTTCGGTGAGGTAATCTTTAAAGGGCGGGTCTTCAAACCACTTTTTAGGCGGGGTCTCATCCCCCACACAAATCCCCTCTTTGATGTTGATAATCC
>JAUWME010000341.1 GCA_030613285.1 Candidatus Zymogenus sp.
GAAACTTCATGGGGCTATGCCCCTTCCACTCTGAAAAAACCGCCTCCTTCTCTGTAAGTCCCGACAAGGGTTTTTTCAAATGCTTCGGGTGTGGCAAGGGGGGTACGGCCCTGACCTTCTTGATGGAGATGGAGGGAATGACATTTCCTGAAGCAGTAAGAGAACTCGGCGGTCGCTACGGCGTACGCGTCGAAACCGCCACAGTGGAAAGTAAGAAAAAAGATGACAAAAAAAAGAAGCTATACGCAATCAACAATGAGACGGAAAGGTTCTTTCTTAACAATCTTAGGATAGATGTTGGAAAAGGCGCCGTTGATTACCTCAAAAAAAGGGGAATAGATGGGATAACGGCCAGAGACTTCTCGTTGGGGTATTCCCCCAAGGAATGGGAAGCCTTGATAAAATACTCAAAGCAAAAGGGGATATCAGAAAACCAACTCAAAGAGTCAGGCCTTGTCATAATGGGAGACAGGGGTCCTTATGATCGTTTTCGCGGCAGGATTATCTTCCCTATCAAAGACCACAACGGGCGACTTTGTGGCTTTGGCGGCAGGATCATCGGAGATGGCGAGCCCAAATATATGAACTCACCCGAAACGCCAATCTACCATAAAGGAGAAATATTGTACGGGCTTAATATCACAAAAAACGAAATCAGAAAAGCCCAACACGCTATAATCGTCGAAGGTTATCTCGATGCGATATCCCTCTATCAAGCGGGTATAAAAAACGTTGCCGCACCCCTGGGTACAGCATTGACTCAGGATCATCTAAGGACAATAAAGCGATACACCAACGAGGTCGTTCTCCTCTTTGATGCCGACGAGGCCGGGGGAATGGCGGCTGAGCGTACCCTTTCCATCTTTGGTGAAGGAACAATGTATGCAAAGTCGGCCGTACTCCCAAAGGGCGAGGATCCAGACTCATTTATTAGAGAGAAAGGGGGCGCGGCTTTTCAAAAAATCATCGCAGACGCAAAGGACATCTTCGATTTCTGCCTTGAGAGAATCTACAGCCGCCACGACCTCAACACGGCAAAGGGAGAAACCGAAGCACTGGACGAGGCTTCATATGTTGCTGCGGCAAACAAGCTCCCCAACGAAGTCGATTTTTACGTCAGGAAGATCGCCGAAAGGCTTGGGGTCGGCGAACAATCCGTGCGGGATAGCGTAAGCAAGAAAATGAAAAGAGAGAGTAGAAACTCGGCCATTCAATATAGGCATCAGGAAAAGGTAAGTGAAGATAAACCGAAAACAGAAGAAGAATTTAACCCTCCAAATGTAGAGTCGAGGCTCTTTAAGATGGTTGTCAATTATCCGCATCTCCTGCAAGATGCCGGCTTTACCGATGAACTTCTGGAGCATTTTACTAATTTGACGCTAAAAGGTCTTGTTGAAAATATACTCAAGGCTGAACATCTTGATAACAAGGTACATTTAGCCTCACTAATCTCAAGCGGAGAGTCAAGTGAAAGGGCCCCAGAACTAACCCAAAAGATCATCGATCTTTCAACATTGGAAGATGAAGAGGTCACCGATGAGGAGATGGCACTTAACATTATTATTGATTGTATCAAAAACCTTGAAGAGAAAGAGCTGAAGATTAAGTTAAGAAACACGAAACAGAGGCTTTTGGAAGCTGATAAAGACGAGACCAGAGAAGAAGCATCCGAAAAATTTGTTAATATTAAAAAAAATATAGAGAGGTAATTTCCATGGCTAAAAGCTCCGGAATTGATGAAGTTGAAGTAGTGCAGCTCATTAATTTAGGAAAAGAGAGGGGTTATCTGACTTTCGATGAAGTCAATGATATTCTGCCAACGGGCCTATACCCCAATAAACTCGACGATATTATGAGTATTTTTAGCGAATTAGAAATCGATATTATCGATCAATCCAAGGTTGCTAAATTCCAAAAAGGAAAAAAGCAAAAGACAGAAGACGACGAAAGCGACGATTCAAATGACGAATTAGAAAGTGATGATAAAAAAGATGAAGCCGTGTTCCTGCCCGGTAACATCGGAAAAACCAACGACCCCGTAAGAATGTATCTCAGAGAAATGGGTTCTATCTCCCTTTTAACACGGGAAGGAGAAGTCGAGATTGCAAAAAGAATCGAGAATGGCACAATCATCATTCGGAAAACAGTCTTAAGAACACCTTTAGCCCTACGAGAAGTTACAATCCTTTCAGAAAAAATGCTGAAAGACAAAGTCAAAATAAAAGACATAATCAAAGGGTTAAATGGTGAATTCTCAATTTCCAAAAAAGACGAAAGAAACAGAAGAACTTCCTTTATTTCTGCCGTTAATAAGCTAAAGTCATTAGACGAAAAAATCAAAAAAGAAAAGAAAAAACTACCCACTGCCAAAAATAAAGAAAAAAGCAAAAATGGAATTGTCAGGTATCAGGACAAAATGGATGTTATCTTCAATAATCTGGAGATAGATAAAAAATTTGTCCAGAAAATTGCCATAAGGCTCAAGGGACATTCAGAAAGAATAGAAAAGTCCGAAACAGAAATCAGAGAAATTGAAAAAACTACAAAGATGCCGCTTAAGGACCTAAAAAAGTCATTCAAAGAATCTGATAAGGGCCCAAAAGAAACCAAGGAAGTTGCCAAAACTCTAAAAGTGTCCCAAAAAAAACTCGATATAATGAAAAAAACCTTTAAAAACTCTCGTCGTAAGAAAAAACGTATCGAGCAAGAAACTGAAATGAGCATCCGCCAGATTAAAGATACAATAATACACATTGAACGTGGCGAGGCAGTAGAATCAGAAGCCAAAAACGAACTGGTAAAAGCAAACCTGAGACTGGTTGTCAGTATTGCAAAAAAATATACCAACCGCGGCCTCCAGTTTTTGGATATCATCCAAGAGGGAAACGTAGGGCTTATGAAGGCCGTCGATAAATTTGAATATCAGAGAGGATACAAATTCTCAACCTATGCCACGTGGTGGATCAGACAAGCCATCACAAGAGCAATCGCCGACCAAGCCAGAACGATTCGTATCCCCGTCCATATGATCGAAACCATTAACAAGCTCATCAGAACTTCCAGATATCTCGTTCAGGAGATGGGACGTGAACCCACTCCCGAAGAAATAGCAGAAAAAATGGAATTACCTCTGGAAAAAGTCAGAAAAGTTCTAAAGATTGCTAAAGAACCTATTTCACTGGAAACACCCATCGGTGAAGAGGAAGATAGCCATCTTGGGGATTTCATCGAGGACAAAAAAATTATCTCCCCATCAGAAGCCATAATCAATGTAAATCTCTCCGAACAAACAAGGAGAGTCCTCTCCACTCTGACGCCCAGAGAAGAAAAAGTCCTCAAAAAACGTTTCGGCATCGGAGAAAAGTCAGACCATACACTGGAAGAGGTTGGTCAAGATTTCGACGTCACCAGAGAGAGAATCAGGCAGATAGAAGCAAAAGCCTTAAGAAAACTCAGACATCCATCAAGGAGTAAAAAGCTCAAGAGCTTTGTAGACAACTAATCTCTGGTTACTGGGGCTGCTGGAATATTTGATTAGGTAGATTAGGAAGGGTGCTGGACATTTGATTCGGGGGCTGCTGGAATATTTGA
>JAUWME010000323.1 GCA_030613285.1 Candidatus Zymogenus sp.
ATCCCCCGTTCATGGTGACAAAATTAACGTTGGCGTAAATTACAAGGTCAGAATCTAAAAGGGCGCGGTTTACCTCGACGTCTTCGCCTTCCGTGGTTTTTTCGAGTATGGCAATGGAGTCTGGGTTTTCGGCATCATGACACGAAATATTTTTTCTAAATTCTCTCGCAATCTTTTTGCCCAAGATGGTAGAGAGTTCTTTAAGTGTCCACTTTCTGTGAATGCCGCCGGCACAGATAAGCTTGATATTTTCTTTTTTTACCCCAGCGGCAAAGAGCTTTTCAACCACGGCCTCGACAATCTGTTTTCTCGTGTCGTTCGTCATCGGCGGGATGGGGATGCAGGGGTCATCAAAGGCGATTGTTACCTTCGATGATGGATTGACTTGGCTGATTAAGGGGAGGGCACCCACTGGGCGGTCCAGTGCGTTGATGATTGCGGCCCTTTCGTCGTCTATGGCAGGGAAAGCCTCGGGGGGGTATATAATTCTCGTCTTTTCGGGGAAATCGTAGATAGTAACATCATCTCCACTAAACACAAATTCTCGTTTATAGATTGCCATAGAGTATCCTCCCAGATTGAAGTTCGTTTCCATAGTATAAGAAATATTTCTTTCTTTATCAAGGTATTTTCTCAAAATAAACTAAAAATCTAAAATGTTTACATTTTGATGGATATGGTATAAGATTTACAGTAAAGAGTTATATGTAAAAGGGGAAGGGATAGAGGGATTGACAACTAAAACTATCTTTGGTAGAATTGCAAATAATGTTTAAAGATAAAGATGGGAAGATGGAGAGATAAATTTCGATGTTTAACCTTAATTCAAAGCTTGAGAGACTAACCTTAAAACCCTCTGAGGTAGTTGCGATCATAGTCTCTGGGAACCGACCAAATGTTGCCGTGGCCGGGCCCGAACAGGAGATGGATGCTTATATAGTTTCCACTAAAGAGGGTAGTAATAGGTCGATCTACATTTGTTTCCATATTGTTTTAGAAGATAAACGGATCTTTTATACTTCCGACTTATGTCCTACAACGGAGTCGAAAATACATGATATAGAAATAGAAGCAGTGAAGTTTGTCGAAGAATTGGGTTTTATGATGATAAGGCAAAATATTCTTGATGAATATTCGGGAGATGCAAAGGACGACTATATTATGATTCAAGCGCCCTTTGCCGAGAACCTGAGAGAGATAAGAGAGCAAGAAGAGAGAGAAAAGGCGGAGAAGGAGACAAGTGGGACAAATACCGAAGATGACGAGTATGAATACGAAGAAGTTGAGGAAGAGGTCTACGAAGAAGTTCCCGTAGATGACGAGGAAGATGATTCGGGTCAGGTGGAATCTGCGGGAGAAGTTGAGGAAGATCAGGAAATGGAGTATGAGAACCTTGATGATATAATTTCTGATGATGGGAGCGATTTACAGGAGAAGCCTTCTGAAGAAGCTAAAAAGAGTGTTGGAGAGAGTAAGGATAGAGAAAGGAAGGCGGAGTCGAAAACCGTGGCTGGTTCAAATGAAAAGTTTGACCTTGGAGAAGAAATTTCTGATGCTGTTGAATTTCTAACTGAAAATGTTACCGATGCAGCCATTTCCTATAAACCATCTGAGGGAGATGAAACAAAGCCTCAACAACAAGAAGCAAAGCCTCAGTCGCAGGAAGAAGAACCTCAACAAGAGAAAGAAAAGCCTCAGCAAGAGGAAGTAAAACCTCAACAGCAGGAAGAAGTAAAATCAACAGAATCTGTCTATTTTGTGGAAGAGAGCCAGAAGCACCTCGTAAAAATTTTAATAGCTTTGTAGATTATTTCTTTAGAAGGTAGGAAAATTATGAGAAAGTATGTTTTTTTTGTATTATTTGTCCTCTTTTTTTCTGCAGCCTGCGTGTCAACCCCGATGGTTGAGAAGAGTAAGGATGGAAAAACCAAAGATATTAAGAGTGCGACATATACTCTTCACTACAACACGGGTCTCTCTCGTTTGATTTCCGGCAAGCCGACTTATGCAATGGTGGAGTTTTTGGAGGCTGAGAAGTTCAAGAAGACACCGGAGCTTTACTATTCCATGGGTCAAACGTGTTATGAGCTAAAAAGGTATGCTTTGGCACTTGAATATTTTAACAAGACGCTATTGTTGAAGAGTGATTTTTCAAAGGCGTACGTTGGTCGGGGTATTGTCTTGATAGCATTGGAACGTTATGAAGAGGCCATAACTGAGTTAAAAAAATCTCTTAATAATATAGTATTTCATGAGCCTGAGTCAGCGTATTACAACATTGCCATTGCATACGCAAAGATGAATAACTATGAAAGCGCTGTTGCCAGTTTGAAGACATCAATCCAACTTAATTCCAGGTATATCCCAGCTTACCTTGAGCTGGGACGGATATACCAGAAGATGGGTAAGCTTGAATATTCAGCGAGTGTTTTCCTGGGAATTTTAGAATACTATCCTGAACTTCCTCAAGCTCACTATATGTTGGGCATGGTTTACCTTGAACAAAAAAAGTATTTTGAGGCGGAAATGGAGTTTAAAAAAGTAGTAAAACTGGTTCCGGGTACGGGACTGGCAAAGGAAGCGGAAAAATACTTGGAAGGAGGAGGAGGGCACTGAAAAAAAGAACTTTTTCTCTCAACTCATTATTCACATCTTTCACTTCTGTAGATATTGTCTTTTTTATTATAATAGCCCTTTATCTTGTCTCCATCTTTACAGGATATTTTGTATCTAAAAACAATGGTGTGAGTCAAAGAATCCTCTTTGTACTCCCCTTGGTGCCTGTCTTTATTGCGACGATGGTTAGATTTGGGAGGAACGAAAGGTCGATATTTTCGGAGATCGAATTTTCGGCTCTTTTTGTTATCGTCACCATAATTCTTATCCATATTACAGGTTTTACAAAATCACCTCTTTATCCCATATTGTATCTTACCTCTGCCGTATTGGCCATCGCAGTTGACACAAAGGTGAGCGTTGGCGCTGTTTTTCTTCTTGTTATATCTGATGTTATATTAATTAATTTTTTTGAAGAATTTGGCGAATCCACCGAATTGAAGAGAGAGATATTTGGAAGAGCGTTTGTGTCGATTCTCTTTTTTGTTTTTTTTCTTCTTTACGGTCGGGTGGAGTTTATTAAGAGAATGGAGGTTGGCAGGAGACTAAAAAGGTATGAGGAAGATATAAAAGGTGTAAAGGGAGGAGTAATTGAAGAGAGGCGTGGGGGTGGAATTTCCAACGAGAGCATTGAGAAGGAGGCTATAAAAACCCTTGCTAACATCGATGACACCCTCTTTGAATTTCTTGATAGTGCAAAGTCGGCTCTTTCGATAAATGGCATCTGTTATCTTATCCCTGATATAGATAGTGAGGGATTTCGGATTAGGGAGGGCTCATCTTTAGAGGGCGAATTCGATTTTAATTCTGTGGTGGATGGAGAATATTTTAAAGCAGTTATTAGAACGGGAAAGCCCCTTATGTTTAACGATAAAAGGGGAAATAGCAAATCAAAACCGGGGTATTACAAAAATGTTGTTCATGGAGTTTCGGTTCTGGCAGTGGTGCCGGTTGTCAAGGGGGATGCGTCGGGCGTTCTGGTTTTCGACGGTAATTTACGCAAAGGGGTTTCTGAAGGGCTACTTTCCCTCTTTCAGCTTGTGGCATTTATGGTCAGTGAGGTTGAGAAGCTTAATGTACATCTCTCGAGATTTGCAACAGACATTCGTGAGCTTGAGGAACTTTACAATATTAGTCGAGACCTTGCTAAAGCACAAAAGGAGGGGGATGTTCTTAATGTTGTTTTTGCAGCGGCAAAAAGGATGCTTCCCGCAAAAACGATGGTATT
>JAUWME010000190.1 GCA_030613285.1 Candidatus Zymogenus sp.
GAAGACGACTACATGGCCCCCGTCTGTTGCCACTTTGGGGAAAACAACCTGTCTTCAGGGCTGAAACAACCGTGCGATTCTATCGCTGGCTGTACCTTGTGCAATCCTGAAAAGAGTATCTATATCGACGAGTTAGATGAAGAGGATAACGCAAACAGGCGTCTTGAGAAGCCAGCAAATGATGAGGCTGCAGGTCTTATTCGCCCAGAGGTGGAGTGGGCCGGAGACGGGATTGTCTGTGTGACTATTTTGATACCAGAGACCGCCGATGTGGCGGAGGCGGCGGCTCTTTTCATGGCTGAAAAAATGGGATTGAAAGAGGCCGAGGTTATCCACAAAAGAGTAATGCACCCCGCCGAGGGAACTCTCTTTGAGTTGAAAGGGAGGCTCGATTTTGCGGTAAAGAAGTCTGAACTTGTTATCAAAAAAAAGGAGCTCCCCATTGATGAAGATGAAATCACCGATTTTATCAGAAGGGAGAAGGTGTCGGTGGTTGCCGCCACCGTGGGCGAGGATGAACATTCGGTGGGGATGCGAGAAATCATCGACATTAAACATGGCGGTATCGAAAAATACGGCTTTATCTGTCATTATCTTGGAACCTCGGTGCCGGTGTCAAAGCTCATCGACGCATCTCTTGAAACCGGCTCCAAGATCATCCTCATCTCCACAATTATTTCTCATAACGATATTCACAGAATCAATATGAAAAGATTGACTGATCTTGCAGTGGAGCGGGGGGTGAGGGATAATCTCATCCTCATTGCCGGCGGGACACAGGTTACTGATGAGACTGCGAAAGACTCCGGGATGGATGCGGGCTTCGGGAGGGGAACAAAAGGCCACTCTGTTGCAAGTTTCATCGTAAAGAGGTTAAGGGGGGAGGTCTGACGATTTCGGGAATGAAAAAAGCCGATGTATTAGTAGCCGAGATCGGGAGCACTATAACGAAACTCTCGGCGTTTGGTCTCAAATCTTCGGGAGGCGTTTCTAAACCCTCCTTTTTGGGTCAGGGAATTGCCCTTACAACGGTGGATGAGGGGGATGTAACCATTGGTCTTTTGGGGGCAATGGACGACATCTCGTCCCGGTTTAAGGTCGAGATTGAAGGAGTGAAATTAATGGCGTCGTCTTCTGCCGCCGGTGGGCTCAAGATGACCATTCACGGGTTGACTACGGACATGACCCTCAAGGCCGCAAATGAGGCCTCCCTGGGGGCCGGGGCGGTAATAGCATTTACTACTGTGGGTAAGATGACAGATGAAGATATTGAGGAGATAGAGGAGCTCTCACCCAAGCTGATTCTCCTCGCCGGCGGTGTGGATTACGGAGAGCGGGAGATAATCATCAAAAATGCTCAAATGCTCTCATCTTTAAATCAAACAACACCTATCATTTATGCCGGCAACGTAAGCGTAAAAAAAGAGGTGGAGAGGATATTTGACAAAAGTCCTCACACACTCTTCGTCTGCGAGAACGTCTATCCGCGGATCGATGAGCTCAATCTCAAACCGGTAAAAGAGATTATCCAACGAGCCTTTTCGGAGCACATAGTTAATGCCCCTGGGATGGAAAAGATAAAAGAGATGGTAACGGGGGACGTAATGCCGACTCCCGGTGCGGTTATGGCCGCCTCCGAAATGCTCTACGATGAGATAGGCGATCTTATGACGGTGGATGTGGGCGGCGCCACCACCGATGTCCATTCGGTGACGCCGGGCTCTGCAAAGTTGTCGAAGATGATGGTCGCCCCCGAACCTCTGGCGAAGCGAACTGTGGAAGGGGATTTGGGTGTTTTCTATAATGCGGAAAATATTCTGAAGCAATCGGGCATCAATATCAATGGTATTGGCGATGGTATCGACAGAGCTTCCGGTAAAAAAGATATTGGCGAAAATATAGGGGACGTGATGCCCCTTCCTGTAAAAGATATTGAGATGAAAAAAGTACAACTCCTATGTCGATGGGCAGTGGATCTTGCGGTCTGGAGACATGCGGGGGATATAAGGGTTGCCTACGGAACATACGGGAGAAATGAAGTGGTGGAGGGGAAGGATTTGACGGCGGTAAGCAGTATCATAGGAACCGGCGGGGCGCTCACCCGTCTGGGAAACGGCAGGGATATCCTTCGATCCATTAAGAGAGATCCAAAAAAGAGAAAACTCCTTCCGCCAAAAGACGCTGAAATTCTTATCGACAATCACTACATTATGGCAGCTGTGGGAGTAATGAGAGACAGCCATCCCCATTGGGCTCTTACTCTCCTCAATATGAGTCTTGGCCTTAAATAAAAGGGGTTAAAAAAACGATGCCCGGTCCTTCAGTAGCGGTAGATTTGAAAAAAATTGAAAGGAATGCAAGGGTCATCACTAAACTCTGTGGGAAGTTTGGCATTGAGGTGTTTGGAGTAACCAAGGTTACCTGCGGAATGCCGCAAGTAGCAAAGGCAATGATACGGGGAGGGGTTATAGGAATTGGGGAATCGAGGATGGAGAATATCCGCCGCCTCAAGATCAACGGTATCAACGCCCCAATTATGCTGCTAAGAATTCCCTCTCTTTCCGAAGTTGACGAGGTTGTTGTATCTGTTGATATAAGCTTAAATTCCGAGTTATCCGTAATAGAGGGTCTGTCTGAGGCCGGCGTTCGGAGGGGACTTGTCCACGATATTATATTAATGGTTGATCTGGGAGATTTGAGGGAGGGGATCTGGCCCGACGATCTGATTGAATTGGTAGAGGAAGTGATGCTTCTTAAAGGTGTTAGGGTTGTGGGAATCGGCACAAACCTCAGCTGTTACGGAGGTGTTATCCCCACACAGGAAAACATGAACCTTTTGGTGGAATATGCAAATGAGATCGAAGATAGATTCTCAATGGAACTTAAATACATATCAGGAGGAAATTCCAGCGCACTCACCCTTATCAGTGAAGGGAAGATGCCGAAAAGAATTAATAGTATGAGAATCGGCGAAGCCATTCTCCTGGGCCGGGAGACGATTGAGAGAAAACCTTGGCCAAGGACAACCCAGGACGCCTTTCAACTTCAGGCCGAAGTGATTGAACTAAAGGAAAAACCAGCGATACCTATAGGGAAAATAAGCCAAGATGCCTTCGGGAACAAACCTTCTTTTGGCAGTGCGGGATCTTCCATCAAGGATGCAAAAAGGGAGATGGTAAGAGCGATTTTGAACGTGGGGCGAGAAGATGTTGAGGTGGAAGGACTTTCCCCCATTGATGGAAGGTTGAAAATCGTCGGGGCTTCAAGTGACCACCTTATTGTCGATGCGACTGATGCCAAGGACGAAATAGTAATTGGGAAGAAATTGGGGTTTCTGATGAATTACGGGGCACTCCTTGCCCTCATGACCTCTTCTTACGTGGAGAAACGAATTATTACAAAAGAGAAAGATAAACAACAAGATGTAAAGGGTGTTGCAATTATCGGTGTCCCAAGCTGGGTGGGGTCCCTTTCTCCCGGAATGAGACTTACTCCAGCTGCATTTAGAGAAGCGGGGCTTGTGGAAAAGCTCAAATCCCTGGAATTAAATGTGGAAGACTGGGGGGATATTGAGTTGAACGAGGAGATAACAGGGGACGATTACGACGAAAATGTAAATGAAATCGTAAGAATTTCTGATGAAACGGCAGGTCTCGTCAAAAAGGCCGTTGTCGATGGATTCATACCCCTGATCCTTGGGGGGGATGATACGGTGAGCTTTGGTGTTTTTCTGGGACTTATTCAGGCTCTCGGCTCCTTCGGTCTTTTATGGTTTGATGCCCACGGGGATTTCCAGACATCAATGGGAAATGATGGGACACAAATCGATATTGAAGATAGACAAGTAAAGGTCTCACGCTCAGTCTTGGCCCATGCATTGGGTCTCCACGGGGGAGGGGGAGATGAACGTCTCTTCGAAATGGGGGGGGTATCCCCAAAGCTCTCTCCAGAAAACGCCGTTGTTTTTGGACTTCGGGACATTACAAAAGAGGAAGCTGAGCTTGTTTCTGAATCGGGCATTACCATATTTACCATGGAGGATATAGACAACCTCGGCATGAAAGAGACAATATATCAGGGACTTCGGGCTGCCGGTAGCGGCACCAACGGGATTTACGTTAGCCTTGGGATGGACGTTGTGGACACACAGGTTGCGCCGGGCGTGGATATTCCAATTCGGGGAGGGATGACCTATCGGGAGACTCATCTGGCAATGGAGCTCATAGCCCAGTCTGGATTGATGATGGCCTTAGAAGTTGTGGGGATTAACCCGGAGCGCGATACCAGTGGCTCTACGGTTCAAGTCGCCGTGGAGTTTATCTTGTCTGCCTTCGGTAAAAAGATTCTAAGTAGAAGGGGCTAAAAGTTAGTAAATTAGTTAGTAAGAAGGATGTTGTTTGGGGAAGGGGGGTCAGTTTTTGGTTGCTACTATTTGGTTGCCTTTGTGGTTATCACTGATACTGAAATTATGGCTTTATGCTATTGAAAGAAGAGTGAATTTTAAGGGGGAGTTACGACAAAATATGTTTAAAGGAAATTTGATATTTTTTCAGCGAAAACTGTAATTCGATTAAAACTTTTTTATTTTCCTTGTATCGTTGGATATGATAGATTGGCAAAGAGACGAAAAAACAAGTTTTTATAACGGGAGGTTTTTGTAAAGGGAGGTTTTTATGGCAGATGTAAAACACTGGGATTCGGAAGAGACTTTAAAGCAGATGAAGGATGCTATGGCCATCGATGATGAGGGGATGTTTACACTTATGGGAAGGCGAATAGTAGTAACACCCCAAAAGACATTCGGCCTCATGATGCGCTCGGCGGCGGACCTTGGGGGTATCAACGCCGCAAAAATCTTCATGCGTCAAGCAGGATATGAGATTGCCATAGATATGGCGAAGATCATAAAGGAGCTTCTAAAAATTGACGGTGAAGAGCTTATAGTCTTCTACTGCGAAACAGCGGGAAAGAGGGGATGGGGCTTCAATGTAATCGAGGAGATAGACGTCGAGAAGGGATTCATAAGGACGAACCTCTATTTTTCCCCTTTCGTTACGGGATTTCCAGAGGGTTTGGAAGTTTCGGCCTGTGATTTTCAGGCGGGGGCGATTGAGGGGATGTTTAACGCCGTTGGAAAGAATAAAGTGCACATCGTTGAGACGAAGTGTGTAGCCAAGGGTGATGATGTCTGCAGATTTGAGAACAAGTAAATGATGAGTGGCTTTTGAGCAGTCCGACTATATTGCAACCTTCATTGCACGAAAACAGATTCATTCATTTTTTTAAATACCGATTAGTGATGGGGAGCCTTCTGTCCCTACCGAAGGCCTTGGGGGTGATCTTAACCCCCGGTGGGGACTGTCTTC
>JAUWME010000184.1 GCA_030613285.1 Candidatus Zymogenus sp.
ATAATTTGAGCGGAAGTTACATATCATGAGTTACATCTTTGGCCCAGTTCCTTCTCGCCGTCTTGGTCGATCACTTGGAATTGATCTCATACCTTTCAAAACATGCACTTATGACTGTATCTACTGTCAGCTTGGGAAAACTAACAATATAACATCAGAACGGAAAGAGTGGTTTCCACTTGAGAATATCGTATCTGAACTAAAGGAAAAACTCGATACACAGCCGGACTACATTACTCTCGGTGGATCTGGAGAACCCACTTTATACTCACAGATAGGCGAGCTGATCGACCGTATTCGCTCAATGACAAACGTCCCGATCGCTGTTCTCACAAATGGTTCATTGCTTTGGCAAGACAAAGTGCGCAAACAGCTCATGGATGCAGATTTAGTAATTCCATCATTGGATGCAGGCGATAAAAAGATGTTTTATACTGTCAATAGGCCCCATCCAGATATTACCTTTGAACAAATGCTTGAAGGCCTGATCGCTTTTAAATCCGAATTTGAAGGGAAATACTGGCTGGAAGTATTACTTTTGGCTGAATATACTGGTACAGTTTCTGAGGTACGCAAACTGGCTGACTGTGTCAGCAAGATTTATCCAGATCGTGTTCAATTGAATACTGTTTCACGGCCACCCACTGAGGAATATGCCATATCGGTGACCAAGCATCAATTGAAGGAATTTGCGAAACTATTTGAACCGCCAGCTGAAATAATTGCAGACTTTCTTGGAATCCATCAACAAATAGATTTTCTTTCAACCAAAGAAGATATTATCAAAATGCTTCAAAGACGTCCATGTACGATAAATGACATAGCGAATGGACTGGGTATACATAGGAATGAAGCCATCAAACATATAGAAAAAATTTTAGAAAACGGCTTGTTGGAACAGGACACACTGGAAGGCAAAATATATTATCGATGTAAAGTGAAAGAATATGAGGATGCTTGAATTGTCGCCCCTTATTACTGCAAAGTATAAATTGCTGTAATTTTTTCATCGACAGTTTTTAAAATAGAATCCGAAGCTTATTATTATGACGAAGATCAGCGAGAAAGACAAACAGGCACAGCCGGGTACTATTTAAAGAAAGACAATTAGCAAAAAACAGTTTTCTGTCCCGGGTTTCTAACTACCCTGATAAGATCGAAAGTTACTTAAAATCTATCCTAAACAGGATTTCCCGACCCAATCTATTTCAATTTGAAAGATACATTTCTTGAACTATTTATAAACCTCTCGCATTGATCTCTATCGACAATTTTAGTTTTTTTATCAAAAAGCGTTCTTGACACAAGCCCACCAAATGTACTATTCTGCTAAAACAGTTTGCTGAAAATGATTTGAATCTGGTAACGAGACAGGATTACTATTAAATATTGTTCTAAGTTCCCAATCGAGTTGGGAATGACAAAACAACTTTTGTAACGAGGAGAACCATTAAATGAAATATCTGGCACAAGAATGTGGTGTAAATTTTACAAGAGTATCGCCAAAGGCTCTGGTATTAATCGTTGCGGCGCTTTTTGTAATTACAGCCCTTGCCCCGAAAGTTGCTTACACCGCAGAAAAGCTCTACCTGTCTGACATCCTTGAGGAGGCAAAGCACGACCCGGCGTATAAAAGCAAACACTTCAAAACAAGAAGGGACGTATTGCCCGGTGTTAAAGGCCCTGAGACCTGGGTTGAACACTACATTCTGGGCGATGCAACCATCGAGACTTTGTCGTATAATAACCTCACCTACGGCGTCATCGTTAAAAGAGGCGGTGATAAAGTCGAACTCTACAACCTGAACGACGACAAGAAGACATACTCCATATCGGGCGACAAAGCGCCAGAGGGCTGGCTCGCCACGGGGCCCAGTTACAATTACAACGAAATTGTCAAAAAGGCCGAAGGGTACGTCTTGGCCCAGCACTACAAAACAGCCATCGAATATATTGAAAATGCCATCGATGAAATGGGAGACAGCACAGGAAATCTCTATTTTCTTCTGGCGCAATCTTACGATGGATTAGATGAGGTCGAATATGGCGTCGTCAATTACAAAAAGGCTGTTGAGCTGAACCTCAATAATGAGAAAATGATTGTGGCATTAAGAAACCTTGGCATCATCTTGAGGGATCTCAACAGACACAAAGAGGCCATCGGGTACCTCGAAAGATATCTGGTGCTTGTCCCCAACGACCCGAACGCCAAAAATATCAGGAAATACATTAAGGACTATAAATAACCAAAGGGTATGGAGATAAAAAGAATGGGATATTATTTTGCAAAAAAATCTACAAATTTAAGGAGCAGGATGCGCTCTTTCCTTATGATCTTCTTTTTTGTAATAAGCATAATAGCCCTCCCCTTTTCTGTCCATAACAATTCTCTCTCTTTGACAGGGATAACCATAAGCAAGACACAAGCGTGGTCGGCGGAAAACTCTTCATTGGAAGATTACACTGACAGGGCCGAAAAGCTGCTTTTTGCTGAACGTTACAATGACACCGTGGAACTTGTTGAAGAAGCGATAGATAAAGGTGGTCATAAAAGCAGTATGCTCTATTTCTACCTTGCCCTCGCTTATGACAATTTGGATGAACTGGAGCCTGCGATGGCCAACTACAAAAAGGCAATTTCTCTCAATATCGACAAAGAGGAGTTAGTGGTATCTTTGAAAAGTCTTGGAATTATATTAAGGAGTCAGGATCGCCACAAGGAGGCCGTAAAATATTTTGAGCGATATTTGAAGTTGGTGCCAAATGACCCCGATGCGGATAATATTAAAAGCTACATAGATTATTTCACAAAGTGATTAAAATGAAACGGGAATTTTCCCCCGCTACAACCCTTTATTGTCTAATCGGCAATCCTGTATCCCATTCAAAATCCCCGGCGATGATGAACGCTGCCTTTCAAGCAATGGGAATTGATGCTGTTTATCTTGCCTTTTTAGTCCCCGACAAAGAAGTTGGTTCAGTATTAAATGCATTAAAGACAATAAACGTTGGAGGAATAAATGTCACTGCCCCCCACAAGGAGCGCGTGATTGAATTTCTCGATGAGCTCTCCCCAACTGCCGAACTTTCTAATGCTGTAAATACAATCGTACCTGCCGGGGATAAGTTTCTCGGTCATAACACTGACGGTGTTGGCCTTGTATCTGCAATTAAAGCTGAGCTTTCCATTGCTGTTTCAAGGGCGCGGATTCTTATTATTGGGGCGGGGGGGGCAGCCCGCGGGGTAATCTTCTCTATTGCAAAAGAAAAACCCCACACGCTTACCATAGCCAACAGGACTATTGACAAGGCCAAGTTTTTAAAGGATAAGCTGAAGGCTGAATTTCAAAGTGCCAATGATGTCAATGGCATCAAAACCATCAAAGCTATTTCCCTTGACCAAAATCTGATCAATAGCGAGATTGATCAATTTGATATTATCATCAACACCACCGCCCTTCCAATATCACCTGCAATATCACCAGTAAAAGCAGACGAAACCACCACTTCCCCAAAAATTGATTTCCTTGGGCTTAATCTCACTAATATGAAAGCGGGTGCCCTCTTTTACGACCTGAACTATGGAAAAGGAAATGGCGATATCGCAAGGGTCTTCAAAGAAAATGGAATTATCTATTCTGACGGCCTGACAATGCTCCTCCACCAAGGTACCCATGCCTTTTCCTTATGGACGGGGCAAACGCCACCCCTTGAAGCAATGAAAGATGCCTTGGGACTTGGCTAAATCTCACACACTTCTCAGCTGAAACAATTAGTAACGCGCTTTTGTCACTCTACCATTCTCTCTTTACCGCTTTTTATATGTCAAGGAAGTGAAATATATTCTTGTATTTATTCAACCTATTGCAATCAAAAACCCTAATTGACTTAAATTTTCCAAAGCAATCAAATATATCTCTTGACATTAAGGCACAATAAAGGATAAAATGCAAGAGAAGTAAGTTGGAAATGAAGATGATAAAATGGAAAAGCTGTTCTTATAATGTCCATGTAAGAGGCAATTAAAATGAGTAAAGGGCTGGGAGAGTTGCTTGTCAGAAATAATGTAATTACAAATGATGAGCTACAAAAAGCGGTTGCAGAACAAAAGAGCTCTGGCGGCAGGCTTGGGAAGGAATTAGCTAAACTTGGCTTCCTGTCGGAAACTGAGATGACCGAGTTTGTCAGCTCCCAATATAAAGTTCCATCTATTAACCTCAAGGAGTATGAGATCGACACCGATGTATTAAAATATGTCAATTCCAGCATTGCAAAGAAGAATTTACTCATACCAGTATCTCGTTCAGGTTCCAATTTGGTCATCGCCATGGCAGACCCTTCTAATATGCAGGTGATTGAGGATGTGCGATTTGTTACTGGGTTTAACATTGATGTAGTTGTGGCATCAGAAGTGGACATTATTGATGCTATAAAGAAAAACTACGGCGCCAAGGGTATGGGAGGCATGGGATCTGTAGCTATTGACGCTGGGGATTTCGGCCTTGAGGATGATGATGCGGGATCGTTCAGTGACATGGAAGAAGATGATGTGGTGGAAGTGGAGGATTTTGATGCTTTGGTTCACGGCGCTGTAGACACCGTTGAGGTTGTAGACACATCCGCAGAAGAAGAAGGTTCCGAGAACGTTGAAGCCCCAATTATTAAACTTGTAAATGGAATTCTTATCAAAGCCATCAAACTGGGTGTATCAGATATCCATTTTGAGCCATACGAAAAGGCATACAGAGTTAGATACAGGCTTGACGGGGTGTTGAGAAAGGCGATGGGACTTCCCCTCAAGATCAAAAACGCCATCACATCAAGGGTCAAGATTATGTCGAGACTCGACATTGCCGAAAAACGCCTACCCCAAGATGGTCGCATCAAGCTAAAACTCGGTAAAACCCGTGAGATGGATTTCAGGGTCTCTGTACTTCCGGTCCTTTTTGGTGAGAAGATTGTGTTGAGGCTCCTTGACAAATCGAATCTCCAGCTTGATATGACAAAGCTGGGGTTTGATCCGGAGCCACTGGAAAGATTTAAAGATGCAATCCACCAACCCTACGGAATGGTTTTGGTTACTGGCCCAACGGGTTCTGGAAAGACCACAACGCTCTATTCCGCACTTTCGGAGCTTAACAAAGAATCGGACAACATCATGACCGCCGAGGATCCGGTGGAGTTCAACCTCTCCGGGATCAATCAAGTCCAGATGCACGACGATATTGGACTGAACTTCGCCGCCGCCCTAAGGTCTTTTCTTCGACAAGACCCAGACATAGTCATGGTCGGTGAGATACGCGACTTTGAAACCGCAGAAATTGCCATCAAAGCGGCCCTTACCGGACACCTTGTCCTCTCGACTCTTCACACAAACGATGCCCCATCCACCGTAAACCGATTGCTAAACATGGGTGTCGAGCCCTTCCTTGTAACTTCATCACTAAACGCCATTGTGGCCCAAAG
>JAUWME010000407.1 GCA_030613285.1 Candidatus Zymogenus sp.
CGCTTCACTTTTCCCCTCGTTTTTTTCTTTTCTCCCTTTTGCAATTGCAACGATAGGGACGTCCAAGACATTAAGCTCCCTCAAAACTGTATGGGCAATGTTCAGGTGTCCCTTGCCTCCATCGATTACGATTAAGTCAGGGCTGTTTTCTTTTTCGAGTTTACTAATCCTCCGTTTCAATACTTCCTTTATCATGGCGTAGTCATTGGTTCCGATAACTCCCTTAATCTTGTATTGACGATATTGACCCCTGTCCGGCTCTCCATCGGTAAAGACAGCCATAGACCCAACTGAAAGTGTTCCCATGATGTTTGAAATATCAAAGCATTCCATCCTTTTGGGAAACTTAGGGAGACCGAGACGCTCTTTTAAGGCGGACAGCGCCTCGATTCTGCTCTCTTGGCTCTTTTTCCATTCCAAAAAGGATGTCTCGGCATTCTTTTGGGCCATTGTAACAAGCCCCCGCAGTATTCCCCTCTTGGGAATTAGAAGTAATACTTTGCTTCTCTCCTTAAACCATTTAATCAGAAGCTCTCTGTCCACAACTTCTACGGGAAGCAATATCTCGTCTGGAACAAAACGTTCACCGCTGTAATATTGTTCAATAAAACTCTGAAGCGCTGCAGGATCATCGTCCAGAACATTTTTGAAAAGCCGATACCAACTTCCCATGAGTCTGCCACCACGAATTAGAAGCACAGAAAAACCGATACTCAACCCCTCTCTGTAAATGCCGATTACATCCCTGTCCTTAAAGTCCTTTGTAACTACCTTTTGAGTTTCCATAATGCTCACAATGGAAGTTATCCTGTCGCGATATATGGCGGCTTTTTCAAATAGCATCTCCTCTGAAGATTTCTCCATATCAACGGTCAGCTGCTTTATGAGATCCATGCCCTTGCCATTTAAAAAGAGGATTACTTCATTGACATCCTTATGGTAGTCCTCCTTCGATATTAGGTTGAGACACGGACCGCTGCATTGATCAATTTCATAGTAGAGGCAGGGGCGTGATCTGTTGCTGAACTTGTGATCTGAGCACTGTCTCAAATGAAAGGTGGAAGAGAGCCACTTCAGACTCTGACGGATCGCCTTGGCGTCGGTGTACGGCCCAAAATAGCGGGCGCCATCACGCTTTATGTTTCGCACAAAAGTAAACCGGGGAAAATCGCAGTCGAGTTCTATCCTGAGGCAGAGATAGTTTTTGTCGTCCTTAAGATCAACATTGTACCGGGGCCGATACTCTTTAATCAGTGTACCTTCTGTTAGAAGCGCTTCAACTTCGTTGTCTGTAACGATAAAGTCAAAGTCTGTAATAACCTTTATAAGTTGTTTGGTTTTTGGGTCTTTGTTGTCGATATCTCTGAAATATGAACTGACGCGCTTTCTCAGCTCTCTTGCCTTTCCAACATAAATTATCTTGCCGGCGCTGTTTTTCATTAAATAAACACCGGGGCTGTTGGGAAGATTACCGATTTTTTTATCAATCTTTGTTGAACTCATCTCGACCTTCTTGACTTGTGTCCAGTTTTAGTTTATTATATATCAAAATAGGTGGGATGACAACCGACCCTTTCCTATTATATTTACTATGAAAAACATTTTACGATCAATCCAATGCTATTTGTCAAAAAATTAGATTTCTCTTGATAATGTTGTAAAATTTAAAAATATGAGGGTATCTTAAATGGCCAGAAAAAAGAAGTCGAAAGTTAAGAGTTGTTTTGTTGGATTATTTCTCCTTATTATCGTTGGTATATTAGTAGGCGCAGGCGTAATCTACTATCTAAATTCTGGCAATGACACTGCTGATGTTGTCTTTGCCAATGGTTCTGTTGTAATAAAATCCAAAGGTAATATTGGTGGTGCAGGTGGAGAAGCTTGGGGTCCTCTCAAGGAAGGGATAGTCATCAAAAAAGGGGATGAAATTATGACCGAAAGGGGTGCTACGGCAGAGCTTATTCTGCCTGACGGAAGCGTGCTAAAGATTGGGCCGTCAAGTCATCTTATAGTAAAAGAGCTTGGGATAGTCGAGATTACAAAACGTTCAACCAACGTCTTTAGTCTTACCTATGGAAAAATCAGGGCTGTCGTTTCTTTCTTCGTTAATACGAAGTCCGAATTTGTTATTGAGACTGAAAACGCATCCATTGGGGTTCGGGGTACAGATTTTGGTGTCGCTTACGACAAGAAGAAGGAGGAGACCGAACTTGTTTGCCTTGAAGGTGAGGTGGACGTTAAATCAAAGGAGAAGGGAAGTAGTGATTTACCCCCGGTTCTTGTAAAAGCAAATGAGGGGCTTTCAATCGTAGCAGGAAAATTGCCGGGAGAGCCGATAAAGTGGACTGAAGCCCAGACGAAGGTGTTTTTTTGGAAGATGAGTTTTGAGGGAAAGAAAGTGAAAGATCACCTGATAAGGGGTGGAAGGATGTTGAAAGATGGGAGTGAAAAGGTGAAAGGGAAGGTTGAAGGTGGCGTGAAGAAGGGGACAGAAAAAATAAAGTCTGGCGGTAAAAAGACAATTGATACTATAAAGAAGATATTTTAAAGGGAGAGTTGTTTTTAAAAATCAATTTATTGGTTAAATAGTTCTTTTATTTGCAATATATATCACTGGCCGTTGTGTCAATCTCTATTGATGAGATGTGTGGGCGGGGGTGAGAGAATATTGTACAGATATTACAAAAAAGAAAACATACAAAGACCATTGATGCTCTGCGTCGAGGCCTGTCCTACGGACATTTGCATTTTTCCAACGAAGATGGCTGATCAGCATACGGTTCTGGTTGCAAACAACAACCAAGGCTGACAAACTCGTACAACCAAAAACATTTTGTTAATCATCTTTTTCATCCAAAATTGAAAAAAAGGCTTGTCAACAACAATTATCTATGGTAAACATACAAATGAGTTTGATTATTTTAAATGAAAAAG
>JAUWME010000091.1 GCA_030613285.1 Candidatus Zymogenus sp.
ACCCTTTCTTGATAAACCCCCTCTTTTTGAGTCCAAGCTTTTCTGCCGATTTTCCAGTCATCTTGGAGATTGCCTCTCCCCAAGTCAATATCTTTTTTTCTCTAACGTATTCTGCAAGTACCCGTGGAAATGTGCTGGTAACCCTGGGGTGTGGCTTTCCCCTCTTGTCCTCGATTCCATCTGAGCCGATCATTGTCCATGGCTGTTTCAAAAACTCGATAACGTCATCTTCTAAGTTGGATTTCCCCACACCGATGGCCGACGGTGCTTCTGTGATCAACTTTTGCCCTGCCACCTCAGTTGTGACCTTCCACATCTGAGCCAATTCAGCGATGGAGCGGCCCACGACCTCTTCCCACATTTCGCCATCGGATTTGAAGGCGTTGGACACAAAGACTTCTTTTGGATCTGCCGCCCCGGGTATCATAAGTATCATTGCAATAAGGGTGGAGGCGAAGAGGTAGGGATACATATCGGCTGTTGCATCGATGCCGTTTTTGCGGGCGGACTCAACTATTTCAATTACCTCCCCAGCCCTTCCCCAATTGGCCTTTCCCATACATTTTATATGCGAAATCTGGAGTTTTGCGCCGCTCCCTTTTGCAATCGTGATGGCTTCATCAAGGGCTGTGGCAATGTTGTCGCCCTCGTCCCTCATATGTGTGGCGTAGATAGGAGTCGCTCCTGTGCTTCTCTTTACGGCTTCTGACATCAGCCTTGTTATTTCATCGGTCTTTGTCATGGCGCCGGTGGGATAGATAAGCCCCGTGGAGAGTCCCATAGCGCCGCTGTCTATGTCATCGTCAAGGAGTTTTTTCATCTCCAGAAATTCGGCGTCGGTGGCAGGGTCAAGGGACATCCCCATGACGTTTCCCCTTATCATTCCCTGGCCCGTATAAGACGCAATGTTTATGGCAATCCCCCTCTCTTCGAGGAATTCATAATATTGCCCCAAACTTGGATATCCTGTAAAATCCGTTCCGCCGACAATGGTGGTGATGAGGGGGCCTAACTCTTTTGCAATTTTTTCGTTTACAGGAAACGGGTTCAACCCGCAGTTCCCCACAACTTCGAGAGTGCAGCCCTGTGTCAATTTTTCAAACGCCACTGGATTTTTCATCCTGTCAAAATCGCCGTGGCAGTGGATGTCGATAAAACCGGGGGCGGCGATGAGGCCGTCTGCATCAAATACTTCGGCATCGGTAGCACCAATCGCTTCAATCGATATTGCCACCTCGACTATTTTATCTCCATCGACGAGAATCTCCATCGGTGTGGGTTCGCTTCCTGTCCCGTCGGCTACTTTACTGCCTTTAATCAAAATTTTATTGGTTGCCACAGTCTGTTCCTCTAAGTGATTTATCGATTTATTTCATAGTATGAAAAAAAATCTGTGATGTCAACGTAATAGTAAAGCAATGGTGAAGTAATAGTAAAGTGGCAATTTTATATATTGAATTTAAGAAGTGAGTTAAGCAAGCGAGCTAATCAAGAAAGCTATTTAGAAAAACACGTATTGCACGTCTGTACATCGAAATGAAAGATATCATTCTCGTTGAATGGATTGTAGAGACAAAAAAAATTTGGATGGTTGAATTACTTTTTTGGTGGTGTGTAAGGAAGAAACTTAGCCTTGTCGTAGAGTAGGTATTTCATAAGATTGTATTCCCTCTCGCTTCTTCTGGGGAGGTAATGTCGTTTCTTCAGATTGAAGAGGGTTAGATTTTCGTTCTCTTCGTCAAGGTCATCGGCAATTTTCATAAATAAGAGGGTGTTGCCATAAGATTCGTACTCGATAAGAAACGACTTAAACTTTTTTTCGGACTCAATAAGATTAAAATCCTCATCGAACTGCGGGCCTGTGTCCTCTGTTACGTCTTTTGCTGGAGTCCCGGCATAGACCCTGTTGTATTTCATATCTTCTGTTATAACGCTTCCTGCAAGGGCCATAGATTTTTCTTCCGCCTTTATAGGTGATACGCTGCAATGTCCCATAAACCAAACATCATCGCCAATAATGAGGGTCTCTTTCAAAAACCAGCGACACCCGAATGTCCTGTCTCCGAACATTTGGTGGGAGAGCAGTTGACACAAGACGCCGATTCCGACGTTGTTACCGATTTCAACGCCCCCAATGGTATCAATGAAGGAATATTCGCCGATGGACACGTTATGGCCGATGGTACAACTGTTATATCCACGGATAGTCGTTCCCCGTTCGATCGTTACGTAATCACCCAGTTTCAGAGACGGCAGATCGATATAGACATCATCTCCGATGAAGCAGCCGAAGCCCACGTTTATCGTGTTGACAAGGGGGCCCAGGGTAATGTTCCTGCCGAGGGTGAGTTTTCCCGAGTTCTTAATTCTGTTACGAATGCTTTTTGTAGGCATCTTGTCTTCCGAAATTTGTGCGTGTCCCGAAACAGTATCCTCGAAAATTTTTAAAATTCAAGGCCGTTTACAAAGTCCACTGGTTCACGATTTCATTGCTTTGATAGTCGAAATCTCTTTTGCTGCCACTCTAACTGTTGCCTTTAAAAAGAGTGGATTTTTTGCTGATTTGGAGGAATTTTACCACAAAGAGAGAAGTTTTTACAAGCTTTTTGTTTAAGTGCAGAGATTACAAAACGCGGCTTTTTTGCTACTATAATCAGTAACAATATGCGATAATGTTAATGATATTCTGTATGAAAATAAGTTGGGTGAAGGGATTGGTGGCTGTGGGTGACGTAGAATAGAGGCAAGTTGAAAAATAACTTTACCATCAAAAAAAAGCAGAATATAATTAAATAAATCATTTTGTTGTTGGTTTTGTTTGTGATGTTATTGAGGAGAGGGGTCTTAGGAATTTTGGCCCCGGGTGCTTAAAATATTAAAAGCAAATTTTCGGAGAAATTTTTTGACAACGTTTACCCCACCCCGTATTCTCTATGTTGGTGTTGACAAAAAACTTAAACGTTTTTTGGAAGAAGAGACTGCCCGAAGAGGACACCTTTTTGAAGATGTAGAGAGTAGAGAAAAAGGCCTTTCTGTGATAACGGAAGGAGTTTTTGATATTGTTTTTATTGATAATGATCTGAAGGACAAAAGGAACTTCGATTTTATAGAAGACCTTTCTCTCAGTGGGATTCTTCCCCCCACAATCTTTTTTGCGGGGAAGGGCCAAGAGATAGTCATCGCCAAGATATTGAAGCTGGGTGTAAAAAATTATATTGTAAAAGACCGCAAACAGAAATATATGGAGCTTATTCCGGTGATGATTGATAAGGTTCTCAACGAGGGGTGGCAGGTTGTCAGCGAATATCAAGTAGGGCACGTGGGGCAAGTGGGAAGTGGAATAAGTTGGGCGGAAAAGGAGAAAACGGCCATTTTAGACAGCATCTCCGAGATGGTAATGTACATCGGAAATGACATGAAAGTAATATGGGCGAACAAGGCAGTGGCAAAATCGGTTGGTAGTGCATCGAGGGAACTATTAGGTCATCGCTGTTACCACGTTTTGTTAAATAACATCGAGATCTGTGAAGGGTGCCCTGTTGTTAAAACCAAAGAAACCCATGAATCCAGCGAGGCGGAGATTGTCTCCGAGGACGGGAAAATTTGGTTTGTTAGAGCTTATCCGGTTATGGATGATAACGGTGAGGTCGAGGGAGTGGTCGAGGTTAAGAGGGACATCACGGCACAGAGAGAGTGGGAGGGGAATCTGAAAGAAGCCTCTAATGAATGGAGGACTACGTTTGACTCTATTACCGACATGGTTTCAATTGTCGATAGAGATTACAGGTTTGTCAAGGTAAACAGGGCCCTTTCAAACTTTCTCAATACTGAACCCAAAAATCTCATCGGGAAGATATGTCACAGTGAGTTGTATGATAAAGAAAAACCGTGCGAGGATTGTCCCCATACAGAGATTATCTCAACGGGAAAACCCGTTGCGGTGGAGCGTTTTGACCCCCATCTTGGGACACATCTTCTCCTTTCGGCTTCTCCAATTGTTGATGAAGACGGTGAAGTTGTTGGCTCTGCTATTATTAAAAAAGACATTTCAGAGCAGAAAAACTGGGAGAATAAGCTCAAGCAGGCCAGTGATGAATGGAGGGCTACCTTTGATTCCATCACCGATATGGTTGCGATTATTGACACTAATTACGAGTTTGTCAAGGCAAACAAGGCCCTTTCTGACTCTTTCAATATTGAGCTAAAACAACTTGTAGGGAAAAAGTGCTACGAAGTGATGAAGGGAATCGATACACCCTGTGAGGACTGTTTTCACAAAGAGGCTCTCTTAACCGGAAAGGGGGTGCAACAGGAAAAATTTGACGAACGACTGGGGATGTATCTTCAGATATCGGTATCCCTCATATTTAATGACAGCGGAGACGCTATGGGCACCGCAATAATTTTCAAAGACATCTCCAAGCGTAAGGAGGCCGAGGAGAAGCTGAAGGAATATTCAAAACATCTAAAGCAAATGGTGGGAAACCTGTCACAAGAGCTGAAGGAAGCCCCAGAACTTCTTGTAAATAAGGCGAAAATCAACGTCTTAAGGCAACTTGCCCGGGGTGTGGGGAGTGAGCTTCGGGGCCCGCTGGAGATAATTTCAAAAAAGATATTTTCTTTAAAAAAGAGGATCCCTAAAGAAGATAAGTCCGCACAGAAATCCCTGGAGACGATTGCATCGGAGATTAAAAAGACAGAGCAGATTATGCTTCTGCTCCTTTACTTTGCCCGTCCAAAGACCCCTAACAAAAAAGAGACAAATGTCCAAGAATTGGTACTAAATGTTCTCGAAAAGTATCCGCCAGCCGGTAATATAAGAGTAATTCCTGATATCCCAAACGACCTACCGCGAGTGTTTGTCGATCCTATTCAGACGGGGCAAGTGATCAATAACCTCATTGTCAATGCCGATCAGTTGATGGCAGACGGGGGTGAATTAAAAATAATTGCGAGCCTTGATGAAAGGGGAGTGTCGCTGTCTATATCGGACAACGCTCCAAGCATCCCTAAACAGAACCTTAAGAAACTCTTCGATCCCCTTTCCACAACCAGTGCCGGAAAGATGGGGATTGGTCTTGCGATCTCAAAAAACCTTATAGAATCAAACGGCGGTGAAATTTCTGTTATGAGCAAAGAGGGAAAGGGGAATACGTTTACAATTTTGCTGCCGATTAAAAAGTAAATAGAAACATTTCGATGGTACTGCTAAAAAGGATAATGTGGAAAGTCGCCCTGTAAGGTTTTTCGCAGTAAAAATGACGCTCTTACCGGAGGGCGGTCTTGCCGGAGGATTGACGATGAAAGTAGTAATTAGAAGTCGGAACTTGAGCTGTTTTATTAAGGTGATGTTTTTCTTGACCTTGGTGTTGTTTCTTGCCCCACCAGTTTTAACCCAGGAAAACTTCTTTGATCCCTGTGTACCGTGTGATTGGTATTCGGCACAAAAGCGGATGTTCAAATCTTCCAATATCTCCTACCCTGACGATTACACCAGATGTTTTCCCGTAAAAGTCAAGACTGACCACAAGATCATTTACCGGAGCGTTTTGACGTGTCAAAATGAAATTGAATTTGTGTTTCAATACCGTGCCGAGGTTTGGGGGGAGGTAATCCACGACAAAACCCTCGATGAGTTCAGTATCCAGTTTCCGGTTCCCTCCCACGTTGTCTGCGAGATGAACAAGTTGCAGAATTTCTATATCGAAACCTATGAAATTGTGGAGGTGGGATGTACGGTGGTGGAGTTTACCGATTGCGGTGTGCTTAATAATAAAAGAATGTATGGTCTAAGTCAGGTGCAAGAGACAAGTCCCATTGATAAATACCCTGTCTTCTACCTTGAGCTAAACACTCCACCGGATACGAAATTGGGGAAAGAAGGTGGTAACATCTTTTTTCGTCCCCATTTTATAGAATTCATGCCGCCGGGTCACGAGAATCATCTGGCCATTATGTCTCCCTTTGTCGATTTGGACCTTACAAACAGCGACTATTTTGGGATAAGCAGACAGAATCTTGTGGATGGTTTGATGGTGGGGTATTACGAGACTTTGGTTAAATGGACTGAATCTGACACGTTTCAGAATGGTGAGGGGGCATACAAATCAGAGAATCTCCTCAATATTAGGATTGAATTCGTTAGTTCTCCGGACTTGTACAACGCGCCGAACGAGTGAGGCCGGGGGCGGAGATGTCTGTTGGCTGTCAAAGATAGTATAATATGAAGAAATTATAAACAGGAGGAAAAGATGAAGAACATGAAATTGGGATCTATTTTGTTTCTGGTCGCCCTTTTACTTTCAATGTTTGTTGTAGCCTGTTCTGAGGATGCCCAAAGCTGGATTGACAAGGGCGTTGAGTATGGTGAAAAGGGTGAGTGGGAAAAGGCGGTTGAAAGCTGTACCGAGGCGATTAAAATCGACCCAATGAGCAAATGGGCGTTCAACAACAGGAGCTCATATTACATCAATCTGCGCAAGTATGAAAAGGCACTTGAAGATGCAAACGAGGCTTTAAAGCTCGACCCCGATTTTGTAGAAGCCTACGTAAACAGGGGATGGGTGAAAAACCGACTGAAAAAATACGATGAGGCAATTGTAGACCTGACGAAGGCCATCGATATTGACCCGAATTATAAAAAGGCGTATCTCCACAGAAGCGCGTCATATATCAGGCTTTTAAAACATGACGAGGCAATAACAGATTGTGACACCGTCCTGGGCATGGACCCAAACGATGATTGGGCCTTGAACAATCGGGGTTGGGTTTACTATGAGCAGGGTAAATATGAAAAGGCGCTTAATGACCTCACAAAGGCGCACCTTGTAAACCCCGATGATGAATACACCCTTGACAGCAGGAGCAATGTTTACCTAAAACTTGGAAAACATGAGGAAGCGATGGCGGATATAAACAAGGCCCTGACTATTAATCCTGAATATTGGTTTGCCTATTACACCCGTGGTTTGAATTACGAGGCCCAGGGAAAAAAGGATGAGGCACTTGCTGACTTTAAGACGGCCTGTGAGAATGGGGAAGATGACGGTTGCAAGGCGCATGAAGAGTTGCTAAAAAAGTAGTCTATTGGCAATATATAGGGTGGTCTGGTGGTAGGGAGCACCCGATGGGCTGGCTAATTTCTTTTAAATGAAATTAATTTTGGTGTGGGAGAATCTCTTTTCCCACAAAAGCCAAAAAGCATATTGATATTGCTTCGTCGCCTTCTAAAATAAATATTTTCCTTGCAATGACATTTGTTTTTACTGCCCCGCCGACAGACTAAAAACCTGTACTACTGCAATAAAAAAAGAGGGGGCAATATTAATTACTCTAATATTGCACCCCTCGGTTACTTTTTATCCACCAACGCAATCTACGGAGTGATTGTACCTAAATAACCATTTAGATATGTTGTTCGTATCTTTATTCATGAGCCTCCAGCTCCGCCCATGATGCGAATACATAAAGGATTCACGGTTATGCCAAACCAAAGTCCCGTAATTTCGGGGTTTACGATGTTCAAAATTAGTGTGTCGTTTAGTAGGTGACAGTAGCCCAGCCCCACTTTGCTACTTTATCATGATTATACTCATCACGCCGTAATGATCCGAGGGGTGCTGGCCACCCACTTCTTTATCGAAAACAACTTTGCTCTCAACAATGTCGT
>JAUWME010000243.1 GCA_030613285.1 Candidatus Zymogenus sp.
TTCTTCATTTTTTGCTTCTTCAGCCTCCTCCTGCTCTTCCTTCACTTCATCATCCGAATCATCGCTTTGCTCTTCTTCACCCTTTGCTTCTACAGCCTCTTCCTTCTCCTCTTCCTCATCAGAAAATGAGATGTTGTTTTCTTCCATCGTCTTTTTGAGGACATCACCAAAGGCTACGTTTCGTCCTTCCTTATTATCCACAAATTCAGAGAGGGAATCATCCGCTGCTTCCTCTGGATTTAGGAGTGCCCTTATAGATAAACCTATTTTCCTATCATTAGAATCGAGATTTATCACAACAGCCTTTATCTTATCGCCAACTTTGCAGAAATTCTGTGGATCATCCACTCTTCCTTCGGTAAGCTCGGATACGTGAACAAGTCCCTCGATCTCATCTTCCAGTTTTAAGAAGACGCCGAAATTTGTGATACTCACCACCTCGCCGTCCACTACTGTTCCCGTTTTGTATTTATCCAAAAATTCCGACTTCCACGGGTCTTCAGACAATTGTTTTATCCCCAGGGAAAAGCGTTCTGCATATGGGTCGATTTTTAAAACCACGGCTTCCACTTCTTGACCCCGTTTATAATATTCTGCGGGGTGTTTTATCTTTTTGTGCCATGAGATGTCAGAGATATGAACGAGTCCGTCCACACTCTCATCTGTTCCCACAAAGATACCAAATTCCGTAACGTTTTTCACAACTCCCTTGATAACCGTACCCGGAACATATTTGTCTTTTATTGCTTCCCAGGGGTTTGGCTCAACCTGTTTTAGCCCCAGAGATATTCTTTTGTTCTCTGCATCCACATTTAGGACTACAGTTTCCACAATGTCACTAAGAGAAACAACCTGTGTTGGGCTTTTGATGTTTTTTGTCCATGACATCTCGGAGATATGAACCAGTCCCTCAATTCCTTCCTCAAGTTCAATAAACGCCCCGTAATCGGTTAGGCTTACCACCTTACCCGAAACCCTTTTTCCGGTAATATATTTGTCGGACGCTTCGTCCCAGGGGTTCGGGGTAATCTGCTTCATACCCAAAGAAACCCTCTCCTTCTCGCTATCAAACTTGAGGACTTTAACCTGAATTGTATCGCTGATGGAAAGTTGTTCACTGGGGTGGTTGACCCTGCCCCAGGAAATATCGGTAATGTGCAGGAGTCCATCAATACCGCCCAGATCAATAAATGCTCCGTAGTCGGTGATGTTTTTTACAACACCCTCAAGAATCATCCCATCTTCCAGAATTTTCAACGTCTCCTTCTTCTGCTCCTCCCGCTCCTGCTCCAGCAGTGCCCTTCTGGAAAGAACGATATTCCCTCGCTTACGGTTAAACTTGACAATCTTGAAACGATATGTTTGGCCAAGGAGGGTATCGAGGTTTCTCACCGGATGGAGATCTATCTGGGAACCGGGGAGAAAGGCTTTGACGCCGATATCCACAACCATTCCACCTTTTATCTTCCCGACAATCTTGCCCTCAACAATCTCGTCTTCTTCACACGCCTTTCTAATCTCATCCCACAAGATAAACTGATCGGCTTTCTCTTTAGAAAGAACCACCATACCGTTTTCGTTCTCGCCCTTTTCAATGTAAACTTCCACTTCATCACCGACTTGGACGTCTGCATTTCTCTTGTTTCCCTCGGCAAATTCCTCAAGAGGAATCTGTCCTTCGGACTTGTATCCTACATCAACGAGGACAAAATCCTTTGTTACCTGAATAACCTTCCCCTTGACAATCTCATCCTCTTTAAGCCTCGCAAGACTTTCCTCATAGAGCTGCTTCATGTCAAATTCCTCACTATCCCCCATATCTTCCTTATTCTCCTCCTCCTCTTTCACTTCCTTGGCCTCAGATGATGCAATTTCTTCCATGTTCTCTTCTGGCAATTTGCCTTCCTCCTCCTTGTTTAACATTCGGTTGTACCCCCTAATTTTCTATATAGACCGCCCGTGAGCGGTTATACGCATAATCAAAACTTAAATTATAAACATATTTTTCCATTAGTCAAGCTAAAAAAGAGCTCTTTTATATAAAAATGCAACAAAAACAATATTTTTGAGATTTCTTCTAAACTCAATACTAATTTTTGTATTCCTCAATCTCTCTCAAAACAGTATCCACAACATCAAGGATTGCCAAACCCGTAGTGTCAACAATACGCGCATCAACGGCGGGTTTTAGCGGAGATAACTTTCGATCAGAATCTCGTTTGTCCCGCTCCCTGATTGATTCTATCACCTGATTAAGATCCGATTCTTCCCCTTTTGCTAAACGTTCCTTGTGTCTCCTCTCTCCCCGTACTTCAGGCGATGCCGTAATATAAAACTTCAGATCCGCATCTGGAAGAACCACAGTCCCAATATCCCTACCCTCCATCACAACGCCGCCAACTTGAGCCATCTCCCGCTGAAGAGCTATCATCGCCTCTCGTATGGGCGCTCTGGATGAAACCACAGAAGCAAGACCATCGGCCAAGGGAGTGCGTATCTCCACCGATACATCCCTGCCGTCAACCGTTATCTTCCCATCTACAAACTCGACTTTAACAGTCTTGCAAAGCTGCTCAAGACCAGTGTCGTCGTCGGGAGAGATATTAAGCTCGTGGGATCTAATTGCCACCGCTCGATACATCGCCCCGGTATCAATGTATTTATAGCCGAGCCTTTTGGCAATCAATTTACTTACCGTGCTCTTTCCGGAACCGGCGGGACCGTCCATTGTGATGTTCAATCTTTTATTTGCCATATCACCATATGAATATTGCACTATTGATCCGATACCTTGTTCAACAAGTCGAAAAAGCCGGGGAAAGAGACCCCAACGCAATCGCTATCTGAAACAGTAACCCCCGACTTTGACGAAAGGCCAAAGACCGCCGCCGCCATCGCCGCCCGATGATCTCCAAATGACTTTGCCTTTCCACCCTCCAGTTTCACTTCACTCCCGACAGGCATAATAACAAGCCCGTCCTCCAACTCGGAAACCTTTGCCCCCATTGACTTCAGGTTTTCTACCGTGGTCATAATCCTGTCTGACTCCTTGACCCTCAACTCGCCTGCCCCGGTAATGACCGTTTCTCCATCGGCATACGCCGCAGCAACTGCAATGGCCGGCACCTCATCAATCATCGGTGGGATTAAATCCCCCGTAATCTCTATCCCCTTTAAACCGGATGATTTCACGCGGATATCACCCTCTAACTCCCCAGAACCTTCCCGCTCATTTAATATCTCGATGTCAGCGCCCATCTTCAACAGGACATCAATTGCCCCCCTGCGCCCAGGGTTAAGTCCAACATTCGTAATCAAAAGGTCTGACTTTTCTGTAATCAACGCCCCAACGATGAAAAAGGTCGCAGAAGATATGTCTCCCACCACATCGATATCCCGACCATCAAATGAATCGCAATGCTCAACAGTGATGTATCCATCCTCCTCACCGATGGGAAGCCCAAAATAGCGCATCATTCTCTCGGTATGATCACGAGACATTCCGGGATCAGAGATTTGGGTTTTTCCCGCCGCCCCCATTCCCGCCACTAGAAGCGCCGACTTGATCTGGGCGGAGCTTACCGGCATATCGTATCTTATCCCTGTGAGGCCTCCCCCCCTAATCGCAATGGGGGCAAACGAGGCATCCACGCCATCGCTGCCGCCTCTCCCCAAAATATTAGCCCCCATTTTTATCAACGGCCCCGTAACCCGCCTCATGGGCCTCTTTGAAAGAGAGGCGTCTCCAACGAGGATAGAGAAAAAGTTCTCTTTAGCCAGCACACCCATCATAAGGCGCATGGTTGTGCCGGAGTTTTTGCAATCGAGGATATTTGCCGGCTCCCTAAAACCGTCTCTCCCCACACCTGTAATGAAAAGATTCCCCTCATCCTCATCAATTGAGATATCGGCCCCAAGGGCCTCCATAATCTCAATGGTGCATTTGGTGTCGTCAGATAAAAGGAGATTTGTAACTTTTGATTCCCCCGATGCCATAGAAGCAAAGATAACCGCCCTGTGAGAGACCGACTTATCCCCCGGCACTTTTATCTCACCAACAAGGCCCTTAACGGGTTTGATGTACGCATCACCTTTCACCAGACGATTAATCTCCTAATTTTGAGCACCGAAACGATATTTATTTGTACGAGGCGTGAGCGGACAAAAAGCCTCCAATACCTGTCATTCTCCGCATTGACGCAGTCAAGCGTGGCAATCGGGTTATAAAACAACCAAGTTTTTTGTTATTCTGTCATTCCCAACTTGATTGGGAATCCAGATTGATATCACCGTTTTCTAAAATAAGAACATTATGATTTTATTTTAGCCTGGATTCCCGCTTCCGCGGGAATGACAGAAAAAAGCATATTGAGATTGCCGCGTCGCTTGACTTTCTTACGAAAGTTTCTTTCCTCTTGAATAACATTAATGGAAAAAGTATATTGAACTTACATAGTCCTGCCGACGGCCTCTGCCACCTTTTTCCCTCTAACCATGAGGTTTCTAAATTTCTCCGGCTTGAGGGATTGATTCCCATCGCTCACGGCCTTTTCGGGAGTTGTATGAACTTCTATTAAAAGCCCATCAGCCCCCGCTGCAATTCCTGCAAG
>JAUWME010000210.1 GCA_030613285.1 Candidatus Zymogenus sp.
TCTCAACGGCATCTAAAATGAAGGAATGCGGAACACCATCTAATCCTATGAATACAATCTTTGACATTGTCGAAAAACCAAGATACTAATAAACTTTTCTAAATCGAGATTAATAACTCAAAGTATAAAACATAATACCTAAATCCTGCAATCAACATTCAACCAATTGCAAACTTAGGCAGAAAAAGTTAAAATATCCAAATTGTTATAAGATATACTAAAATTACAATAAACCAGAAGGAGTTACACCTTGACTATATATTATCAAATACGAGAAAAAAAGAAAGGAAAAAGTAAAGAGTGAGTGTCGTTCTCTGATTCCCCTTGAGAGTTGGGTTATAGAAAAAATTGGTTGTAAAAAGGTTCAGGGAGAAATACGCACAGTTAAAAATTAATGTCAGCATCTTGGCAAGATTATTCAAACTCAAAAGACAAAAATTGCAGAAACTGGTAAATTCCAATTGGTTATCACAAAATAATTTTCTAAGAAAAGTTTTTTTATCAGCAATCTCTTTGTTTGCAAGGGCCCTTTCCCTTACCTGCTTTAGCTTTTCGGCAAGAATTTTATTGTCGATCAGTTTCAGGGTCAATCCTTCCCACCATCCCCCAAGTCCGTATCTGACGGATTTGAAAGTAAATTCCCTTTTGTAAGATTATCAAGCAGGGCAGTAATCACAGTGTGTATCAATATTTCTAAGAATGCAAAATATTTCAGCATGGGTGATTTGCATAGCTTTCGGATTGCAATTTCTCTGCTTCTTGCATAGTTGCGTTTGTCCCACGCGTAGCTACTTTTCGATTTTCTGTTATCTGTCCCGTGAAAGGCCGCAGTATTGCAAAGAATATGGCTTGTTTATCCAGCCTTGAGAGCCCGAATCGAAAGCTCACGGTCTGCGAGCCCAAAGGGATTGTATCCGATTTCATATTTCCCTATCTCATCGATCAAGGATGCTTGAAAGCCCTGAAAACCCGCGCCTGTGGTTTGGACATCAAAGCACTCTATCCCGCTTTTGATTAAGGTGAGGGTCTTGTAGTCTCGGGTTATCAGTAGATAAAAAGGTTCTTTTTATTATCCTCTTTTTTTTGAGCCAAATAGAGAGATTCTATATAGAAGTTGGCATCGCGAGACAATCTGAAAGGGTCCAATTGTAGGTTCTTATGTAGTAAAACCATATATATCTCCATGTTATATGAAATGTCTCTTTATGCCTTCAGATGAAAATTCGGGAAGTGTATCCGAATTTAGGTCAGACAAACTATTATATAAATTGTAATTGAAAAATTCTTTGAAATGTTGCGCCTTGAGCACAATCGGATTTACAATCCCCGCTTCAGGGTGGCTTACCAGAAACTCGCAGATATTATAAATGTAATCTGTCGGCAGAATGACGTCATTATCCAGACTAAGGATTATATCCGATTTTCTTATTTCTTGCTTTGTTAGGAGGTAGTTCCTTCCACCAACAGCACCCTTATTTTTTGCTGAGGAATAAAACTTTACTCCAGGGATTTTGGTGAAGAATTCCTTTATCTCACTGTTTTTACTTCCATTCAGTAATATTGAGGTGGAAACATTCTTCTCATTGCCTATGGAATTTAATAGGCTTGCCAAAGACACCTTTGTAGCCTCAAGTTCCCCTTCCATCATTAACATTATGATAGCAACAGAATAATCCTTTCCATATATCTTCATTGCCTTTTAGTCCTTTTACTATATAAAGATTGTGATAACTTATTAGGGGTGCTTATCTACCCACAGAAGTTGTACCATCGTTCATAGTAAAGTTAAATATATTTTGTAAATTGAACCTCTTATTCCCTTTTCAGGGGATAATCTTCGAGAGAAAGAGAAACTATCAATGAAATGTATCAGAACCAAACGAGTGAGGACTATCAAAAACTGTGTTTAAATGCAAGTCTTTTGTTAGTTGTGAGGGGGACTCTTGTAACATTCAAAAGAACAGAACAACAATGGATATTATTAATCCTCTAAAAACTTTAACAGATTCGAGGAAGCTCCTCTCCGTAGGGCATCTCGACGACCCGCTCTCCGCCAAAGCTGGTTTTTAAAAACACTTGAACCTCTTTGGGCGGAAGAACCTCGCCGATAATTGCAGCGCTTTTCCCGCCTTGGGTCTCCCTTAATATTCTCAGGGCTCTGTCGGCATCCTTTTTGTCAACGTAAAGTAAAAGTTTTCCCTCGTTTGCAACAGATAGGGGGTCAAGACCCAGCATCTCACATGCAGCGCTAACCTCTGAGCGTATTGGTATATAGCTTTCGTAAATCTCGGTTGTTACTTTCCAATCTCCAGAAAGCTCCACCAAGCTCGCCGCCACACCGCCTCTGGTCGGATCCCGCATCGCGTGGATATCAATTTCTCCATCCAAAAGCGCCTTCACAAAGGGCCAAACCGATGCGCTGTCCGATCTAATCGTCGTATCAAAATCGATCCCCTTGCGCTGACTCATAACCGCAATGCCGTGCTCGGCTATGGAGCCGTTTATGAGTACTTTATCGCCTACCTTAATACCCGTCATTTCAACACTCTTCCTGCCATTATCTCTGTTGGCTATTCCAATTCCAGCGGTGGTAATGAAAAGTTCATCCGCTTCTCCCTTGGCAACAACCTTGGTATCACCTGTAACGATGTTAACTCCACATTCTCTGGCAGCCCTTCCAGCCGACTTCACTATTTGCCTCAGGGTATCTATTTCCAGACCCTCTTCGATAATCAGAGAGAGTGATATGGCAATCGGCTCTGCCCCAGACACGGCAAGATCGTTGACCGTACCGTGGACGCTGAGGCTTCCAATATCGCCCCCTTTAAAAAAGAGGGGTTTTACCACAAAGGAGTCCGTGGTGAAAAAGACATTGTCGGCCCCCGGCACCATTGCAGCGTCAGGAAGGACTAAAACTTTCCCGCCGATGGCTGGAATGATAATCTCCACAACGAGTTCCTTTGTGAGAACTCCGCCCCCCCCGTGAGCCAAAACGATTCTATTTTTGTCCATCTTTATACCTTAGGTTTTCTAAATAGGATTTATTAGACTGTTCTATTTCTCCATGCGGCCACCGCTGCCTGTCCCAATGAAATTCCGCCATCCCCGGCAGAAACTTGGTTGTTCAGCAACACCTCAAAATCATCTTTCTTAAACAAATCCACCAAGCGATCCGTTAAAAAGCGGTTGACAAAAACACCCCCGGAAAGAGCAACTGTAGAAATTGAAGTGTTGTCCCTTATCCTCTTTGCCATGAAAAGGGTGAACTCAGCCACGGAGTTATGAAAACGGGCCGCTACGACAGGAATTGCTATATCGTTTTTTATATCGTCGACAATACCTTTGATAATTTCCCCCGTGTCAACAACATCTATACCCATTGGATCCGTCTTGATATCAACGGAGTAAAAACCTTCCTCGGTTGGCGCCACCTCAGCGCTGGCTTCAAGCTCCATCGGCGCCTGTGAGTGGTAGGTGTTTATCGTACATATCCCCAGAAGCGCAGATACGGCGTCAAAGAGGCGTCCCATACTTGTGGTCATGGGGCTGTTTACTCCACTCTCTATGAGTCTCTCAATCAATGATAGTTCCTTTTCATCAAGGGAGGGCAAAAACTCCCCGGAAACAGAGCGCGCCATATCTCCAAACACCTTCAAAAGATAAACATAACCCATCCTGTCGGGTCGTTTCGCCGCGGCATCCCCGCCGGGTTGGCTAACTGCCACAATATGACCTACCCTGTCAAAACTATCAAGATCGCAGACCATAAATTCCCCGCCCCAGAGGGTTTTGTCGGTGCCAAAACCGAGGCCGTCAAAGGCAACGCCTATGACCTTATCGGTAAATCTCGATTCTGCAAGTACCGATGCAATATGGGCGTGGTGGTGCTGAACCTGCACCGATATAAGATTTGAGTCCTTGACAAAACGACTGGAGAGGTAATTAGGGTGCAGGTCGTGGGCGATAAACTTCGGTTTAACCTCCAGAATGTTTTGCAGGTGATTGATTGCTTCCACAAATGCCTCGTATGCCGAGACGTTTTGAAGATCGCCGATATGGTGACTCAAAAAGACGTTGGCGCCACGGGTTAGCCCCACGGTGTTGTTGAGTTCCGCCCCGACTGACAATATCTCGCCATCCAGTGTATCTGTGGGAATCTTGACAGGAAATGGGGTGTAACCCCTGGACCTTCTGACAAATCTGCTTTTACCAGCGATGAACCTGGAGACGGAATCGTCCGTTCTGATGAAGATGTCCCTGTTGTGTACTAAAAACGAATCCGACAACGATCCCAATCTCTGTTTTGCATCGATATTCCCGTAGGCGATGGGTTCATCTTTTTGATTACCGCTTGTCATAACCAAAAATTTAAAAAGCCCTTTGAAAAGGAGGTGGTGCAGCGGCGTGTAGGGGAGCATTATCCCGAAGGAATCACTTCTTGGGGCGATATCTTCAGGGAGATAACTCCCAGCTTCAGGGAGGTTACTCCCAGTTTTCTTTTTGAGAAGAAGAATCGGTCTCTCAGTACCGACAAGTATCTCTTCAGCCTCTTCGGAAATTTCTACTATTCTCTTTATGGCAGCTAAATCCTTGGCCATAAGAGCAAAGGGCTTTTTGTCCCGCTCCTTCCTTTTACGAAGCTCCCTAACTGCCCCGTCATTTTCCGCATCGCAGGCAAGATGGAACCCCCCCAAACCCTTTATAGCGAGGATTTTACCTTCAGATAGAAGGCGAATTGTTTCATCGATTGGATCACCGCATTTTATGGGGGAGCCGTGTCTATCAACAAGTTCCACCCTTGGCCCGCAGGCGGGACAGCAGGTGGGTTCTGCATGAAATCGGCGGGCTGTCGGGTCTGTATATTCCGCTTTGCAAGCTGGGCACATGTCAAAATCCGCCCTGGTCGGTCGGGAACGAGCGGCGGGGATGTCGG
>JAUWME010000177.1 GCA_030613285.1 Candidatus Zymogenus sp.
AAGCGAGATGACCTGAAGAAAGGGATATACATCCTTCCAAATCTCATCACGACAATGGCCCTTTTCGCAGGTTTTTTCTCGATTATTTCTTCGATTACCGGAGATTATGAGAAGGCGGTGTGGGCGTTGGTTGTTGCAGCCATCTTTGATGGACTCGACGGCAAGGTTGCCAGATATACCAAAACCGAGAGCGAATTCGGCGTTCAGTACGATTCCCTCTCCGACCTTGTATCCTTCGGGGTTGCGCCGGCAATCCTTATTTATCAGTGGGCTCTAATGCCCTATGCGCGTCTGGGATGGCTGGGAGCCTCCCTTTACGTCATCTGTACCGCATTAAGGCTTGCAAGGTTCAACATCCAAATAGAAACTATCGAAAAGAGCGTTTTCAACGGACTCCCCTCGCCGCCCGCAGCAATGATGTTGGCCACCACGGTCCTCTTTTTCACTGAAATGCAAATCTCCGTGGAAGATTACCGACTGTACATCCTTATCCTTTTGTACTTGGTAGCTTTTCTGATGATATCCAACGTGAAATATCCGAGCTTTAAGGACTTGGGAACCAAAAAGAAGAGACCGATTAATATCCTTCTCCTTATAATTCTAATACTTATTCTCATCGCCATAAGGCCTGAGATAATGCTATTTGCCATTGCTGTCTTTTTTATCCTTTCGGGGATAATCAGCCTGATTTTCAAGATATTGTTCAGGAGGGGAAAAAACAGGGACGATGAGGAAATTCTTGAAGAAAACCAATGATGGCCAGCGATGAAGATAAGTATAAGATTGAAATCCTGATTTGCAGATATTCTGTGGATTGAACATTATCTCTTTCAAGTTTTCGCCCATTAACATTACATCTCTTTTCTTATTTTAAACCCCCTTTTAGTCGCCCATTAAATTAAATTAAATTGCAAAAAGAAGGAGCTCATGACAGATACGGTTTTAATATTCGACACAACCCTAAGAGACGGCGAACAATCCCCTGGGGCAAGCATGAACGTCAGGGAAAAGGTTACGGTTGCCAAACAGCTTGAGCGGCTCGGTGTTGATATCATCGAGGCGGGGTTTCCTGTAGCAAGCCCCGGAGACTTTGAAGCCGTCAGCGAAATCGCAAGGGTGCTAAAAAAACCTGTGGTGGTTGCCCTGGCCCGTGCAAAGATAAAAGACATCGATGTGGCCTTTGATGCAATAAAAAGTGCAAAAAGACCAATGATTCACACCTTCGTCTCAACGTCTGACATCCACCTGAAATATCAGCTTAAAAAATCGAGAGAGGAAGTTCTAAAGATCGCCAAGGCCTCAGTCAAAAGGGCAAAATCTTTGACAGAGCTCGTGGAATTTGCTGCCATGGACGCCACAAGGAGCGATCTTCCCTATCTCGCAGAGGTTGTTGCGGTTGCCATCGCTGCCGGCGCTACAACCATCAATATCCCAGACACAGTTGGCTATACCGTCCCCGATGAGTATGCCGCAATTATGAAATATCTTTTGGAAAACGTCCCCGGCATAGAAAACACCACCCTTTCTGTTCACTGCCACAATGATCTCGGCCTTGCGGTGGCAAACTCGGTCGCTGCGGTTTCTTCTGGGGCAAGGCAGGTGGAGTGTACAATAAACGGGATTGGCGAAAGGGCCGGCAATACATCGCTGGAAGAGTTTGTCATGTCGCTCAAGGTCAGAAAAGACAGGTTCGGATACAACACCAATATCAAGACAGAGCTTATCTATCCCACAAGCAGGATGGTCAGCGCAATAACGGGGATTACCGTTCAACCCAACAAGGCAATCGTTGGGGCAAACGCCTTTTCCCACGAGTCTGGGATACACCAAGACGGTCTCTTAAAAGAGAAGACCACCTACGAGATAATGACACCCCAGAGTATCGGCTATTCCCACACGAGTCTCGTCCTTGGCAAACACTCAGGAAGGCACGCATTTAAGGAGAGGATCTTAAAACTGGGGTATGAGCTTACCGACGACCAGATAGAAAAGGCATTTAAGAGTTTTAAAAAACTTGCGGACAAGAAAAAAGAAATTTTTGATGAAGATATCGAGGCCATCGTTGCAGAAGACATCTTGAGAATTCCGGAGCGTTACCAGCTGATATTTCTGGCAATAAGCTCTGGAACCGATACCATCCCCACCGCCACGGTTACCCTTTCCATCGACGGAAGCAAGGTGAGGAAGGCCGACTTTGGCGACGGCCCCGTTGACGCGGTGTATAAAACTATAAAAAAAATGGTGGGGTCAAAATCCAGGCTCTTGAGCTACGAGGTTAAGGCGATACCCGGGGGCACCGACGCTCTCGGAGAAGTAACCGTAAGGCTTCAAGACGGAGAGTTTCGCTCCGTTGGGGCAGGGGCACACACCGATATCATCGTGGCATCTGCAATGGCCTTTATCAATGCCCTAAACAAGCTTGAGGGGAGAAAGAAGAAGGATGTTAGGGAAACCCAGATGGTATAGATTTTCTTTTGATAATTTCCTATACTAAAAGAATAGAAAAGAGGTGCGAAGAACGCTATGTCTCCAAATACAAAAATGACAATAACCGAGAAGATTATATCCGCTCACACAGAAACAGAAGCCGTTCAGCCCGGAGATTTGGTCATGGCGAAGGTGGACTTGGCGCTTGGAAACGACATCACCGCTCCTCTTGCCATCGATATCTTTGAGGAGGCGGGGGCAAAAAAGGTCTTTGATGAAGAGAAGGTAGTTCTTGTCTGCGACCATTTTACTCCAAATAAGGATATAAAAAGCGCCTCCCAGTGCAAGCGCGTCAGAGAGTTCGCTACCAATACAAACATTACCCACATCTACGACGGCGGAGATTCCGGCGTTGAGCACGCCCTTTTACCGGAGTTGGGTCTTGTCCTCCCCGGCGATCTTATCATCGGCGCTGACAGCCACACTTGTACGTATGGAGCGCTGGGGGCTTTTGCCACGGGTGTTGGCAGCACCGACCTTGCTGCCGTGATGATAACGGGAGAGGTGTGGCTTAAGGTTCCAGAATCAATGAAGTTTGTTTTTTACGGAACCCCGAATAAATGGGTTACGGCAAAGGATTATATCCTCCACACAATTGGCGACATCGGGGTGGACGGGGCACTTTACAGTGCAATGGAGTTTACCGGCACAGCAGTAACGGCCCTCACCATAGAGGGGAGGCTAACCATGGCCAACATGGCCATTGAGGCGGGGGGTAAATGCGGAATATTTGAACCTGACGAAAAGATAGATATTTATTTAAAGGGACGCTCATCTAGAAAATATGAGAAGTTCACCAGTGATCCCAAGGCTGAATACATTGATGTGAGGGAGTACGATGTGGGAAAGATTCAGCCGTTGGTGGCGCTCCCGCACCTTCCATCCAACGTTCAACCGGTGGACGATGTGGAAGACATCCCCATTGATCAGGTGGTCATCGGCTCCTGCACCAACGGAAGGATTGAAGACCTGAGGCTCGCCTCAGAAATCTTGAAAGGACGAAAGGCAGATAGCAACGTAAGGCTCATAATCATCCCCGCCACGCCGATGATTTACCGGCAGGCATTAAACGAGGGTCTCTTTGAGGTTTTCTTGGATGCCAATGGAATAATATCACCGCCAACCTGCGGCCCCTGCCTTGGTGGACACATGGGCGTTTTAGCAGAAGGGGAGAGGGTTGTGGCCACAACAAACAGAAACTTCGTAGGCAGGATGGGCGACCCAAAAAGCGAAGTCTATCTTTCAAACCCCGCTGTGGCCGCCGCATCGGCGGTGTTGGGAAGGGTGGCAGGACCTTCGGCCCTGGGGCTTTAATATTAACTTTGTAATTTAATATGGCAATTATTGAAAAAGCACTTTTAAAATAGATATTTTGTTAGAGATTTTTTAGTTGGAGAATGGAAATGTCAATAAAGACAGAAGTGGTCAATGTAGCAAAAAAGGCCAAAGAAGCGGGAACCAAACTCGCAAAGCTTGGTTCAGAAACAAAAAACAAGGCGTTGATCGGCATGGCAGATGCCCTCCTCAAAGAGAGGGCAAAATTACAGTCTGAAAATGAAAAAGACCTCAAACTCGCCCGTGAGAAGGGATTATCTGATGCGATGATAGATCGCTTGACCCTTTCGGACAATGTGATAGATTCCATGGCCGAAAGCCTGAGGGAGGTAGCGGCACTGCCAGACCCTGTGGGCGAGGTTCTAAATATGCAGCGAAGACCCAATGGGCTATTGGTTGGCAGGCAACGCATCCCGCTGGGTGTCATTGGGATAATTTATGAATCGAGGCCAAACGTTACGGCGGATGCCGCCGGGCTTTGTATCAAGAGCGGAAATGCCGTTGTGCTTCGCGGTGGTTCGGAGGCCATAAATTCCAACATCGCAATCGCTAAAGTCCTGGAAAAGGCCGGAAAAACAGCCGGAATTGAAGAGGGCACCATCGGCTTGATAACCACAACAGACAGAAAAGCCATAGACGAAATGCTGAAACTTGAGGAGCTAATCGATGTAATTATCCCCAGGGGCGGAGAAGCCTTGATAAGAAGGGTTGTTGAGACATCGATGATCCCGGTAATCAAGCACTACAAGGGGGTCTGCCACATCTTTGTGGATGAATCGGCGGATTTTTCCATGGCAACAGAAATAACTATAAACTCCAAGGCCCAGAGACCTGGAGTCTGTAACTCTTTGGAGACACTTCTCGTCCACAAAAATATTGCGAAGGATTTTCTCCCCAAGGTTGCCGCTGCCCTAAAGGAAGCCGGAGTGGAGATCAGGGGTTGTTCCGAGACCAAAAAGATCGTCCCCGACGCCACCGATGCAACAGAAGACGACTGGTACGAAGAATATTTGGACTTGATATTAGCGGTAAAGGTTGTCGATGATATTGACAGTGCCATCACCCACATAGAAAAATACGGCTCTCTCCACACCGAATCGATAATCACAACCGACTACAACAATGCCAGAACATTTCTTGACGATGTAAATTCTTCATGCGTTTTTGTCAACGCATCCACACGCTTTTCCGACGGCTTCGAGCTTGGGCTGGGCGCCGAGATCGGTATATCCACAACAAAGCTCCACGCATTTGGCCCCATGGGACTCATCGAGCTTACCACAACAAAATTCATTATCTTTGGAGACGGTCAGATTCGACAATGAGAGGCAATATTAAAGACCTTAAGAGTAAAGACCTTAAAGGCAAAAGAATCGGGATAGTCGGGGGAACCTTTAACCCGATACACCTGGGGCATCTCAGAAGCGCCGAGGAAAACAGGGAGGCGTTTGATCTCTTCAGGGTGATTTTTATCCCATCGGCCACCCCCCCCCACAAAAATTCTGATAACATCATCGACGCCAAGCATCGCTACAAGATGGTCAAAAAAGCGGTGTCGTCAAATTGCAATTTTATGGCTTCGGACATCGAGCTGCAGAGGAGTGGGAAATCTTACACAATAGACACCTTGAAGTACTTTAAGGAGATGGTGGGAAGCGAGGGGGAAATCTACTTCATTATTGGGCTGGATGCCTTTCTCGAAATCGAGACGTGGATGAAATTTCGGGAGCTTTTTGAGTATTCCCACTTTGTTGTAACAGATAGGCCCGATTCGGAGTCAAAAAGCCCCCAGTTTGTCATGCCGGGGGGGCTTATGGATGCCTTTGAGAAACAAACTGATGGG
>JAUWME010000138.1 GCA_030613285.1 Candidatus Zymogenus sp.
CATGGTAAGTTTCTAATAGCTAATAGAGATTTGAGACATAGTAGTAGATAAATGGGACTGAAAATACAAAGGAGTCAATCCTGTCTAAGAAACCTCCGTGGCCGGGAAGCAGCCCACTTGCATCTTTTACTTTAAATCCCCGCTTGATAAGCGATTCTGTCATGTCGCCAAGTACAGCGAGGATTGACCCAACAATACCCAAAACAAAGATGTCCCAAAGGTTTAATGTAACTCCCTTAAAACCAAGGATATATTTAGCAAAAACAAAGACCGCCAAAACACTGAAAAACACTGCACCAATGGTGCCCTCCACAGTCTTTTTGGGGCTTATGGCCTCGTAAAGTTTGTGTTTTCCAAAGAGCCTTCCGGTAAAGTACCCTCCAGCGTCGCTGCCGAAGTTAATGGCAATTGCCATAATTGCCCATCTCCAACCATCTTCTGGTATTTGAGTTAGGATAATCAAAAAAGAGAGGAGAAAGGCTACATAAAAAACCCCGAACATTCTGATAAAGAGGTTTTCGGCCTTCTTTTGGGGGTCCGTAACCCGAAAGAGAGAAAAGGCCATCACTGCCAAAAAGACGAAAGCCGTTGTTGGGACAACAAACTCTGGATAGCCAAAAAAGAAGGCAAGGGGGAATAATAGTCCCAGAAGAACGTGGACTATTATCTGAACATTTATTTTTTCTGGATAGAGAAACGAGAGATATTCGTAAAGGGCAAAGGTTATAATGATAAGGATGATGAAAAGCATACCGACAGCTTCAGCGTAAATGATTATCGAAAAGATAATGGGAACGGCCACAAGAGCCGTGAAGATGCGATTAAGTAACATTTTTTACCCTCCAAAAAAAAGCCGTCAAAGACGCCAAAAAAAATGAAAAAAGAAGGATGCTTTAAAGAATTTTCTCACGGAAGATAGAAGATAATATTATTGTCGACTAACCTTGAAGACTAAATTTCTCCTTTTATCTGCTCACTCGTAAGCCCAAAACGTCTTTCCCTGAAGGAATATTCCTTTAAAGTCTCGTAATATTTCTTGGGGGTAAAATCGGGCCAGAGCGTATCTGTGATTACAAACTCGGTATATGCCAGTTGGTACAATAGAAAATTGGAAAGTCTCGTCTCACCGCTGGTTCTGATCATCAGGTCTGGGTCGGGGATGTCTTTTGTGTATAGATTTTGGGAGATGACATTTTCGTCGATATCGTCAATGGAGAGACTTCCATCGCTTATCTGTTTTGAGATACTGATGAATGCATCTGTGATTTCTGCTCTGGATCCATAGGAGAGAGCCAAGTTTAGGTTCAGGCCGGTGTTGTTTGCGGTGGTGGAAACGGTGTTGTCGAGTATATCGCGTACAAATTGCGGCAGAGAGTGGAGCCTCCCAATGGCTGTCAGCTTGACGTTATCTTTCATCATCTTCGGAAGTTCTTTTGTGAGATACTCTCCCAGAAGGCTCATAAGGGCATCTACCTCTATCTTTGGTCGGTTCCAGTTTTCTTCTGAAAAAGCGTAAAGGGTAAGGATTTTGATGCCAGCTTCACGGCTTACGTCAACAATTAGGCTTACAATATCACTTCCTCTTTTGTGTCCTACCACGCGGTTGAAGTTGCGCTCTTTTGCCCATCGACCATTCCCGTCCATGATAATCGCAATGTGGCTGGGAACGTTATCAAGGCTTTTAATTTCCTCAACGTAGTTCAAATCTCCATAATCTCCTTTTCTTTTTCACCAGAAATCTCGTCAGTTTTCTTGACAAATTCGTTTGTAATTTCCTGCACTTTGTCGTGAAGGCTAAAATAGTTGTCTTCTGAGAGATCTTTATCCTTTTTCATCTCTTTTAAAAAGTCGTTAGATTCTCTCCTTAGGTTTCTAAGGGCTATTTTGTAGTCCTCACTCATGTTTTTTACAAGCTTTACAAGGTCTTTTCTCCGCTCTTCGGTGAGGCTTGGAATTGTAATCCTGATAATCTTGCCGTCGTTTTGCGGAGTCAGGCCAAGGTCAGATTTTAAGATGGCCTTTTCAATGTCACCCATGGAATTTACATCCCATGGCTGGATGGTTATGAGTCGACTTTCTGGAGCAGAGATTGTCCCCAGTTGATTGAGAGGTGTTGGTGTGCCGTAATAGTCAACCATCATCCCGTCCAAAAGCGCCGTTGAGGCTCTCCCAGTACGGATCCTTTTTAGTTCGTTTTTAAAAGAGTTGATCGATTTATCCATCGATTTACTTAAATCTTCTAGAACTTCTTCCATTATTTATTACCTCTTACTAATGTTCCTATTTTTTGACCCGAAACGATTTTTTTGATGTTGCCCGCCTCAAGGAGGTTGAAGACAACAATAGGTAAACCATTATCCATGCAAAGCGACAAAGCCGTTGAGTCCATCACTTTAAGCCTAAGCCTTAATGCGTCTATGAATTCAATTTCTTCAAACATCTTCGCATCAGGATTTGTCATCGGGTCTTTGTCGTAAACACCGTTAACTTTAGTCGCTTTAAAGATTATGTCAGCACCGATCTCCATCCCCCGAAGGGCTGCGGCTGTGTCTGTTGTGAAATATGGGTTGCCGGTGCCCCCCGCAAAGATGACAATCCTCCCCTTTTCGAGGTGGCGAATCGCTTTTCTTTTTATGTACGGCTCGGCAACGGCTCTCATCTCAATGGCCGTCTGCCCCCTTGTTTGGATACCATGGTTTTCCAGATAGCCCTGCAGGGCAAGCCCATTTATGACTGTTCCCAACATTCCCATGTAGTCGGCAGTGGCTCTGTCTATCTTCTGAGAATCGGCAGAGACACCACGAAAGATATTTCCCCCGCCAATTACGAGAGCCATCTCAATGCCAGTGTCGTAAGCGCTCCGTACTTCTTCTACAACATACTCAATTGCCTCGCCCGAAATGCCAAAGCCGTCGGGTCCCGCCAGAATCTCTCCGGACAATTTGAGCAGAACCCTTTTATAAATAGACTTGGTCAATCTCTACCCCTGAAAAACAGGCCATATTTTTAGTACAATTAGTCTAAGTCTTCACCAAGCTGAAAACGCGCAAAGCGTCTAATTACAATGTTCTCACCAATCGTCGAAATTACATTTTTGAGGTAATCGGAAACCTTGATGTCGGGATCTTTGACGTATGGTTGATTTAATAGACAAACTTCTGAGTAGAACTTCTTGAGCTTGCCCTCGACGATTTTTTCTATTACCTTTTCTGGTTTTCCAGAATTCTTGGCCTGATCACTGTATATCTCTTTCTCTCTATTTATGACATCCTCTGGGACGTCCTCTTCTGCCAGATATTGTGGAAATGACGCTGCGACATGCATGGCAATGTCTTTTATGAATGTCTGAAAAGTTTCATTTCTTGTAACAAAGTCAGATTCGCAATTTACTTCTACCAAGACACCGATTTTTCCGCCCATGTGGATGTACGAGCCGATGGCTCCTTCGTTTGCGGTCCTTCCCGCTCTGTTTGCGGCTCTGGAGACACCCTTCTTCCTTAAAACATCAATGGCCTTTTCCATATCTCCGCTGGTTTCGGTGAGGGCGCCCTTGCAGTCCATCATCCCGGCGCCTGTCTTGTCTCTGAGTTCCTTTACAGTCTGTGCACTAATTTCCATTATCAACTACTCCTTAATAACCAGACTTAATATCTGGGGTTTCTATTCTATTTATCTTCTTTGGAAATATCTTCTTCAGCATCTTTTTTGTTTTCGTCGCTCCCCTCATCTGCGGCCGCGCTTTCGTTACCAGCCTCTTCTGTCTCCACCGGGGCGGTCGCCACATCAATCTTATCTTCAATGGGTTTACTTACAACCTCTTTAGCAATCTCTTTTTCAACTTCTAACTCTTTGGCCACAGGAGTTTTGTCGGGTTTTTCCTCCCCATCTTTTCCACCCGCATCACCTTGCTCCATCCCGTCAATCATCTTTACGCCCTTCTCATTTCTTCCCTCCAGAATGGCATCGGCAATCCTTGATGCAAAGAGCCTGATGGCTCTAATAGCGTCGTCGTTTCCGGGGATGACAAAGTCGATTGGGTCGGGGTTGCAGTTTGTGTCCACAATTGAGATTATCGGGATGCCGAGTTTATTCGCTTCGTGTACCGCAATTTTTTCTTTTCTTGGGTCTACCACGAAGAGACAATTGGGAATTCTTACCATCTCCTTTATCCCGCCGAGGTTTTTGTAGAGTTTATCCTTCTGACGGTTGAGAGTCAATATTTCCTTTTTTGAAAGAGACTCCACCGATGCATCGGCCAAAAGGGCCTCAAGCTTCTTTAGACGATCGAGACTCTTTTTGATGGTGGAAAAGTTTGTGAGAGTGCCGCCCAGCCACCTACCGTTGACGTTGTGCATACCGCACCGATCGGCCTCTTCGGCAATAGCCTGCTGGGCCTGGTTCTTGGTTCCCACAAATAGGACATTTCCCCCATCGCTGGAAAGTTGCCTGACAAACTCATAAGCCTCATTAAAGAGCTTGAGAGTCTTTTGTAGGTCAATGATATAAATTCCGTTTCTTGCCCCAAAGATGTATTTCTTCATCTTCGGGTTCCATCTCTTTGTCTGATGGCCAAAGTGAACCCCCGCTTCCAAGAGTTCTTTCATAGCTATGTAGCTCATATTTTCCTCCTAATGGTTTTTCCTCCACCCACAGGAACACGGGAGCCACGATCTTCATTTTCGAAGATCATTGGGCCACCACCCTGTTCCTCTTTTTAAGAGTGTGTGTATTTTTAAACTTCTAATTCTAACAAAAACTCAAGTATTATGCAAGATAAAAAGCAACTGACGTAAAATAAATGGGATATTCTTCTAAATAAAATCTATCCAAAATCTATATAAAAAGATGAATCCCAACGCCAAGAATGAGGAGTAAACCTGTCAAGAGGTGCAACCCCACGGTCATCCCGCAAACCGAAACAACGGCAATAGGATCATCGTAAACACGAAAAAGCTTAATCGTTGCCGAAATTCCCAGAGGGATGGTCAAAAGAGAAATTAACGTCAATGTGGGGATTATATTAAAGCTGACACCCAAAATAACAGAGAGGTAGGTCAGAGCGATAATCGCCATATAAACATACCTTGCCCTTGCTTTCCCCAAAAAGACTATCGCAGTAATTTTATTAGAGGTCTTGTCCGCATCGTAGTCGGGATAGCCGTTGACAAAAAGAATCAGTGTTATCAAAAGCGCTACCGGAACAGAAAGCATTGCTGCTGCTGAAGAAAGCTCAAGTGTCATCACATAATAGGTACCCAGCAACATTACAGGCCCAAAACCCGAAGCAATAGAAAGCTCTCCCAGCCCCCTGCCAAGGTAGGAGAGGCCGAAACGGTTCACAGAATATGCAAGGATGAGAAATATTCCAATTGCCCCAAAGATTAGTAGCATCGGCCCCGTTCGATAGAACAGGTAGAGTCCAATCGCTATTCCCATGAGCAAAAAAAAGAGACCGAGGTACAGGGTCTTTTGGGGGGTTATAATGCCATCCTGAATGAGCCTGCTGCCGCCAGAAAATTGATTGTGAAACTTGTTGATGTTGTCGGTTCCGCTCTTGTAGTCAAAGTAGTCATTTAAAACGTTTGACGATGCATGAAAAGATATCGCTCCAATGAGCGCGAGAAAAAAGAGGAAAAAATTGAAAGTACCCCCCTCACTCTTTAAAAATCTTGCGGCCTCGATACCACCAAGAAGAACCGGAACAACACTCGCCGTGAAGAATGGGGCGCGAACGGCCCTTGCGATATTCATACTGTTAACTCCTGTAATCAGCGTTTATCTTTATGTAATCCAGCGAAAGGTCCGAAGTCAAAACCGTGAAGGTGGAATTTCCCCCTTTTAGATCGATGGTAATATCAAACTCACGGTTCTTCATAATTTCCGCTGCCCTTTTTTCGCAATTAATTCCCCCTCCCACACCGTTAGATACCAACAAAACATTTCCAAAAAAGATGTCAGCCTTCATGGGATTGAAATCTCCCTCAATGCAACCCATTGCCCCCATGATTCTTCCCCAGTTTGGGTCCTCGCCAAAAAATGCGGTCTTGACAAGGGGGGAGTTGGCCACTCTGAAGGCGACGTCTCTGGCGGTTTGTTTATCCGGGGCACCCTTGATGTTTATTGTCACCAACTTTGTTGCCCCTTCGCCGTCTTTTACGATAAGCCGCGCAAGGTCTTTGAGGAGAAGACCGAGATTCTCTTCAAATACTTTCTCAAGCTCCTCCGTAATTTCTGCGCTTGTCGTTTCCTGCGGGTCTCCCCCGGACATCAAAACAACAATGTCGTTGGTGCTGGTGTCTCCGTCAATGGTGATGGCGTTAAAAGAAGCTTCCACAGATACCCTCAACGCATCGTCAAGGAATTCTTTTCTGATGGGCGCATCCGTTACAACAAACGACAACATCGTGGCCATGTCGGGGCGAATCATCCCGGCACCCTTGACCATCCCCAAAATTGTGTAGTTTCTTTTCATATTACTGTTACCAGCGGAGAAAGTCCTTTTTACGATTTTCGGAAAAGTATCTGTTGTCATCATGGCACGGGCGCAGTCCAAAAAACCGACCGGTGAAAGTGATGAGACAAGCGATTCTGAAGCAGTATTTATTTTATCAACGGGGAGGCTTGCGCCGATGACGCCG
>JAUWME010000052.1 GCA_030613285.1 Candidatus Zymogenus sp.
GCTACGGGAAGTCCTTCTGATATGCTCGACAAAACAAACATATCCGCCACTCTCAGGCAATCACGAAGTTCCTCGGCATAAAGCGCTCCTTTAAATACAACAAATTTTTCTGCACGAATCTCTTCTATCATTTTTTCAAGCCTCCCCCTTTCATCACCATCTCCCACAATGGTCAAGTGAAATTTCACCTCCTCCCTCAAAAGAATCTCTATCGCTTTCAGCAGATAATTATATCCCTTTACAGGGTGCAGCCTACCCACACTAATAATTTCGACAATGTCTCTTTTGCTCTTTCCACTCATCAGGGGACTAAAGAAGTCTGTGTCAACAAAATATGGTATTACCCTGACGTTGCCCTCTGCAACATCACCTGCAATTTCCTTAACCATATTTCTATTATATGCTGTTGGCGTTATAACTCTTTGAGCATCTACAAGAAGCTCCTTTGAATCATCAGGAGGATTAATAAGAAGATCTGATCCGTGAACTGTAACGGTGTAGGGAATTTTGAGGAGCATTGAAACCATTCTTGCCCTTGTGGTCGCAAGGGATAATATGTGGGTATGGATTCGGCTCACACCCTTTAATTTTATGACAAGCGCTGCCTCCAATGACTTTAGAACAAACTTTACTCCATAGAGCCTTCGAGGCTCCAAGAAAAATTTGAACACAATCTTGGGCTTAAAAAAAAAGAAGTAGATAAAAGCAATAGTCCAACCGGGAGATGATAAGGAAAATCTCTTATAGTTGTAATCTGCTTTGTCAGTTATAGACAGGGGCAGTTTTGACCGCAAGATATCCCAGATGGGAAAAAGATATACCTCATTACCTCTATCTCGAAGGCAATCAATCTCGTTATGAATAAAGGTGGTTGACTTCTCTGGAAGACTTTTGAGCAAATACGCAATTTTCACTAACTCTCCTCGATAATAGTCCCGATCTCCTTTTTTTCAATCTCTGAGAACACAAAGACTATTGCCATAAAAAACCAGTACGGTTCCATGATCCTGACGATGATAAATGTTGCCGCCCCAATTGAATGGGCGATAAGAGCCATCGTTGCCAACAGCATTCCAAAGGATAAACCCTTAAGGAGGTTATCCCGTGCCTCTTTATAGGTTGAGTAGAGGAACAAGAGAATCTTGTAGATTAAATAGAAGAACGCCGACAACCCCAAAAGACCCGTCTCTGCCAATGTTCTAAAATACATACTATCTATAAGCCCAATACCAGTAACACCCCACCCAAAGAGTGGTCTCTTTGACCATTCCGAAACTGCACGCTTAAAAGATGTAATTCGGGCAGAGGTTGATGGGTCAAAATCGATGCCACCAATGGTTTCGGTACCCGAAAAACCATACTCAGGGACAAACGTACCAGTTACACGCTCTTTAATCTCTTTGGGAATGATAAATGGCGAAACCAACAAAAACGTTATCAGGAGAAGGGAAACGATGACCTTTTTATCTGTAAGGAAAAACATTGACAGAAACAATGGTATCACAGCAATGTACGAACTCCTTGAGAAGGTATAAAAAAATGGAACAGAAAGCAACACAATCAATGCAACGAGATATCTTTTGACGCTCTGATTTTTAACATTCATCAATAGCCCTATCGCGATAGATACGATCAGAAGAAGATATCCACCAAGAGTATTTGGTTCTCCTCCCACACCTCCCTCAAAGGGAGCGCTCACTCTTATCCCCTGAGGAATTTGGATAATCGCATAGAGGGCGGTAAAAATGGCGACAATAAAAGCCGCAATAATAAAACGGTTTATCTGATCTTTATCTTGCAAATTATTGATGAATAAAAAGAAAACCAAGAAGTATTCCATGTATTTAAACACATAAAGAAGCCCTGAACTGAGACTGAGGAATCCAAAGAAAGCTCCTAATAGGGTCGAAAAAAGTGTTGCTCCAATATAAATCAAGATAGCCTGGTTAAGAGGGGTTTTGACAAATAGTCCAATGCCTTTATAAATCGTAGTCTTTAGTAACCATGATATAAAGACGATAAGAATAACAACATCTTCAATCCTGATTATAAGGCTTCTTCCCTCCGCAAATCCTTCTCCGAGTGAAAACTCCGGCGAAAAGAGCATTGCAAAAAGAATTAAATAAAGAGCCATCTCTGTGTTGAAGAAGCAAATTGCAGAAGAAATAATTCCAAGAAGTAGAATCATTACTTTGATTTCAACACCCCCAGAGAGAAAAAAAGCTGTTGTCGTGATAAGCAGAACCATCGCACCAAACAGCAATATTGTTGGGATATTGGAATTCTTAATGGGTTTTTGAATTTTGTGCGCATCCATGATAAGACCCATTCTATAAACGGGTTACTGTCGGGAGGTTATTTTGTCGATTTCTTCTTGAAAAGATTCTTGAAGAGATTTACAATTCCTTCTTTTGCTGATACTAAAAGATGCTTCAGGTTTTCCCTCTTAAACATCTCCTTTATCTTCTCAAGCTCGCTTGTCTTTAGACCCTTTTTTGTACCTTCACCATAGTAGTACTGATAATGATATTCGTAGTAGTCCGGGCCATATTCCGGAGTTACACCGTTTAGTATTACACCGATAACGTTTGCCTTAACCGCATCCAGATGAGACTTGGTTCGTCTGAGAACTCCTCTTGCAATTTTCCCCACTTCATAAAGCAAAATCACTCCATCGAGTTTTTGGCTTAAAAGGACGGCATCGGTTACAGGAAGTACCGGCGTAGTATCAAAGATGACAAAATCGTAGCTTTCTTTGACTTCATCAATAAAATTAGACATCTGCTGGGAACTAATTAGTTCTGATGGGTTAATTGGAAAAGCCCCTGATGTAATGACATTGAAATTTGAGAGCTCCGGAGATTTTATTAGGACATCCATATCAAAACCACCCAGTAGTATATCATTAATATTCCTTACTACACTTTTCCAGTCTTGATTAGCAAGGATAATGTCCATCAACCCTGGCGATTTATCCAGTCCGAAGTTTTTGCTGATTGTTCCCCTCCGCAAGTCTGCCTCGACCAAGAGTGTACGGTATCCCCCCTGGGCAAGAGTAACGGCTACATTTATACAATTTATCGTTTTCCCCTCTTGAAGAGATGAACTGGTTATCATAAACGTTTTCATACCTTTCTCTTGATTCAAAAAGAGGATGTTGGTACGCAAACTTCTATATGCCTCAACAATCTGAGATTTCGGGTTCATAAGAAAAACAAGCGGCGCTTCCATCTCCTTCTTTTTTGGTTTATCCTCCTTCTCTTCATCCATAATCGATGTAATATATGGGATGACCCCAAGAACGGGAACTTTGAGATACCCCTCAACGTCCTCAATTGTACCGATGGAAGTATCCAGATTTTCACTGACAATTGCAAAGAAGATGCCAAGGAAAAGTCCAATTATAAGACCCATAAAAAAGGAAGAAGCCAACTTTGGCGGATTAATTCGTGATTTATCTACAAGGGCAGGGGCAAATTTTGATACTTCCTCAATCATCCCCGATTCTTGAATAAGAATTTCCTGATATGTCGAATTTAGTTCGGAAAAGAGCCTACTCTGAAGTTCAACTTCCCTCTCTAACCTTATTAAGGTCAAGTTGTCATTTGGATACTGAGAAGTTACTTCTTTATAAATCTCAATATCCTTCTTCAGCGTCTCCATATCTTTTTTATTCGTATCAATCCTTTCTGAAATATCTAATCGTATCGATTTTTTCAAAATTGCAATCTTATTATTAACTTCTTTAACCTTCGGGTGACGAGCGGTATAAGTGGTAAGATATCTATCTCTCTCAATTAAAAGACTCTGCAGCTCCATAATGTACTTGTAAAGAGTGGAATGAATCCCAAGTTTGTCGCTGTGGCCTGACAAATTCCCCGATCCAAGCCTCTTTTTGAGAAACACTAACATCTGGTTTTCACGACCGAGTTCTTTGTATGACAGTTCAAGCTCACCTAATGCCCTTAAATCAAACATAGCCTGACTGTCTAAAGACACAATTTCTTTTCTGTTCTGAAAATCTTTTAATTTATCCTCGGCATCTTTCAATCTCGCGTCAAGTTCTTCCAGTTGCTTTTCAATGAACTTCTTTGTCTCAATAGTGCGTTTGTTTAATAATTCCTTATTATATTTTTTGTAGCTTTCCGCCAGAGCATTTGCAAGATTCGCGGCCATTTCTGGGTTATTGTATGTAACAGTTATCCTAATAATATTAGTATTCTCTTCAGGTTCAGTTACTATTGCGGCTTCAATCGTGGAAATTTTTCTCATGAGTTCTTGAGAATTAAGTATCTCCTCTTCATCAACATTCTTATCTATAATCCCAACTTCCTTTGCGGCCTCTTTGACTACCGGGAAGCTGGCAATAACCTTCGTTTGGGACTTGATATTACTATATGGCGAAAAATATAAGCTACTGGGCATCATCCCTGTTAGGGTCTGGCTTTTGTCGTATTTAACCTTTGCGGTTGCCCTGTACAGGGGTGATGGCGATTGTATTAGCGCAAACATAAAGCTCAAGATTGCAAGGGACACCGTTGAAAAAACGATGATGTTTCTTCGCTTTCTTACTATCCTGATTAAGTCTTTTAGTTGTATTTCATACTGAGCCATGAAAATTCGCCTTTTGCTTTTTAAGGAATTATCACCTTACTGGGAAACATGAGAAAATCAATAATGGGCTCGATTTGCTTAAGAAAGTAGTTTACATTTGAGATGGTTGTGGAAGGAAGAAAAACAATGTCTCCTCCCTGAAGATATATATTTTGGGTCAGGTCGCCTTTTCTCATCATCCTTCTAATGTTTGATACAACAATCTTTGGGTCCTTGTTATACCCCCTGATTATCAAGACATTTCTGAGCTTTGCATCTTTGGTTGGCCCTCCTGCCGAAGCCAATATTGCGGCAAGGGTCAAACCATCTTTAAAAGTGTATGCGCCCGGATTAGATGCCTCCCCGAAAACGTAAACAATCTCCCTGATTTTAACATCAAGGATGGGGGAGACGTAATACTCTGTGAGTACACTGGTCAAGTGCTTGTCCAACTCCCTCTGTGTCAGCCCCAATACAGCAATGTCTTCAAGAAATATGAAACTAATCGTTCCCGTCTTTGAAACCTGTACTTTATACTCCTTTGTTTCTCCCTCCTCCCAGAGGTTAATGTCGATAAAATCTCCCGGTTGAACCCTATGTTCGTATCGCTTCGCTTCAGTTGGCAACGAATGAATCGCTCCAGCCCGCGTACTCCCCCCCGGCGCACATGATACTATGGAAGTAACCATAAGCAACATGAGACAACAAACGATTCCTTTTCTAAACAATTTTTCAGTTGGCATAATATCTAAAATTCTACTAATAATATCTTTCTGAATTTCTTCGTTTTACATATTAACGTTAAAACTCTCTCTCATCAACGGGTTCAACAATGTGCAGGAGAGGCGCCTCCATAAGATTTACCACCCTTGGAGTTTTGAGCTTTTTGCCATCACTCCCATAAAGGATATTCACAACTTGCCTAAAATGGGTTTCCCCTGTACTCGCAATAACCCTCCCCACCTCTTTGCTGTTGAGTTTTGCATAACTTCCAACCGGAAAAAGGGTTACCTTCTCAAGAAACGCCTTAAGAATATTTTTATTGAACTTATGCTTCATGTTTTCGACAATATCTTTAATTGCATAAAGTGGCAACATCCTCTTTCTAAAAGGCCGGTCATGGGTCATCGCTTCGTATGTGTCCGCCAAACTTATGATCTTTGCATATTGATGTATATCTTTTGCTCCAAGCCCATTGGGATAGCCGGAGCCATCCTCCCTCTCATGTTCTTGGGCACAAACCTCAAAAAGATACCCATAATCATCGCCAAACTTTTTCAAAAGTTCGCTTCCCTTCTCTGGATGAGTTTCGATCTCTCGTATCTCACTTCTCAAAAGATCTGTTTTTTTGTTCAATATGTCTTCATCAATAAGACCCATTCCCACATCGTGGGTAAGTGCCGAAAGTGCAAGCTCTGTAAGTTCCTCCCTTTCCAATCCAAGCACACTTCCAATCATTATTGCAATGAGAGCTGTCCAAAGAGAATTGTATTTGGGTGTAAGGCTTACATCCTCGTAATCATTATATATTTGGATCATATATATATTTTCAAACTTCTCGAAAGATTTCACAAGCTTTTTTGCCTGTGTTTTAAGTGGGGCAATATCAAATTCCTTTCCCTTTCGAATCGATGAAAACATCTTGTCGAGACTTCCAGAAACACCAGACAAAATCGAAAGTGCCTCTTTCTTTTCTATATTGGTAGGCCCCCGCAAAGATGGAGAGATCATATCATTAATAATGTCATCAGCTGCAAGAATTCCGCTAATCACAACCTCATCCTTCTGGTTACGACCTTTAGCCTTCCGCTTTTTGTCTCCGAAAAGATCCTGACCTCTTATAATATCAGATATCTTTACCACTTTTCATTCTCACTTAATAGATTGCCAATAATGGTCGAATCCACATACTTGCTTTTATCGCTCCAACCCACAAGGAGGCCCATATCGCAAATGTTGTTGATCTTTCTCGGCGTTCCGTTGGAGTAGTTAAAAATCTTCTCCATGGCTTCGACCGTAAAAATGTTTCTGTTGACGCCGGCCCTTTTCAATCTAAACTCAATATATCGCACCATCTCATCAAATGACAGGTTTTGCAGATGATACTTAATTGCAACTCGTTGCTCAAACTGCGGTATTTCACTTACAAGTTCCTTCAATTCAGGTTGACCGATAAGAAGTAGAGTCAGGAGGAAGCGGTCGTTAAGTTGAAAATTTAAGAGAAGCCTCAATTCCTCGAAGGTTTCCTTGCTCTTTACAAGCTGCGCCTCGTCAATAATAATTACGGAATCTTTGTCCTCGGACATATTTTTATAGAGGATGCGGTTGAGGTGGTGAATTTGCTGATTCTTCTTCTGGTTGAGATTCTCTCCTGAAAACTGATAAATTATTTCCTGAACAAATAGGAGCGGTGTCAATCTCGGATTTTCAATTAGCGCAATTTCAAAATTCTCCCTCGGAAGACGCTGAATGAGGGTTCGAGAAAGTGTAGTCTTTCCACTCCCAATCTCTCCCGTCAACATTACACACCCCTTTCTGCGAGATATGCCGTAGAGCATCCTCGAAAGGGCTTCTTTATGTTGCGGTGATTCATAAAGAAACGAGGGATCTGGAACGTTCTCAAACGGCGCGTCTATCAATCCCCAATACGTTTTATACATCGCTTCTATTTTATCATATTAGTTAAATATGCAACAATCAAATCTATTCAGTACAAAAATGAGTAGCGAATTTTATTCTACAAACCCTTTTCCTTAGCACTCGTCATACAATAAGAAATATTTATCAGCAAAAAAATTGCCTTTGAAGTACTTCTGATATTATAGAAAACCATACACTATTATGCTAATTTACCCATAATATATACTAAACATTGTAAATAATCAACATATTATTACATAATTTTTAAATATATTCCATATTTCTACAAAAAAGCGTTTTTTTCTATATATTCAGCAAGAATTCGGGTTGTTTTTCCAATATTATACAAAAAAATTAGAATCGGGATAATCGCTCCCGGATTTCTTACAAAATATCTTATCGCCCTGACCTTGATCACTTTCCCCTCCCTGTTTAATATCCCGGACATCTTTGGAAGTTCCATTTCCAAATCATCAGATACCACCCTTATGCCGAGACAAGAGATACCGCATTCCACTGCAATCTTTCCAACATAGAGGCTTTCCATATCGACAATTGATGCCTTTAGTCTCCTCCCAAGCTCTTTCTTCTCCGCTACTGACGCAATAAAACGATCAACGGTAAGGATTGTTATCTCATTTTGTATATCTTCTAAGAAGATGGGTGGATCATGATTTGCGGTGGGTATGATAAAATCAATTTTTTCGCCAGACTTTGATACGGCTCTGGTAAACTCCACAACATCTCCCACAACAAAATCAGGGGAGAGGGAGCCCGCATAACCGGTCGTGACAATCAAATCTGGGGAGTACGAATCGACGAGTATCCGAGTTGCCCGCTCCGCACCCTTTTTCCCCACTCCAGAAATAACAACAATAACCTTCTTTCCCTTGATCATCCCCTCATATACTGGATGGCAGGAAATCTCACTTTTCTTGAAATACGGATACCCCTCCATCTCATCAATTAGCGATTTTACCTCCCTTTTCAGTGCCGCTATTATTCCTATTGTATTCAAAACCTATTTTGCTATTAAGTTGAAAGTTTATAGATAGATTTGTACAATGAATCACTCAATGTCTTTGACGAGACGAAAACCAACGTTCGGTAGAGATATATATGAAGCCGGGCCTCCGTTCCTTCTTATAACTGAGAGTCCTCCCGAATGTGAGAGGTAGTTTCCACCCCTTACAACTCGATACTCCCCCGTCTCTGGGCCCCTCGGATTTGTTTTTGGGGATATCTTGTAGTATTTTTTAGAATAAAAATCACTTACCATCTCACCCACATTGCCCGCCATGTCGTAAATGCCAAATTGGTTAGGGGGGTAAATCCCCACAGGGGTGGTTCCCATCTTTCTTCGCTCATAGTTCGCATAAATTGTGTCTATTTCGTCTCCCCAGGGATACTTCTTTCCAACAAGCCCCCCCCTTGCTGCCTTTTCCCATTCCGCCTCGGTGGGAAGTCTCTTTTTCATCCATCGGGCATAAGCCTGAACGCCAAAGTACGTAACCATTACCACGGGATGGTTTTCGTAACCCTCAATTGGCCTGAACTGACGACCAATCTTTTCAATTTTGCATCCCCCGCGACCGATAGATATCCAATACGCTCCTTCCTCCATACCGTTTCCCTTATCGTTCAAAAACTTTGCAAAATCGGCATTGGTAACCTCGTACCTATCAATAAAAAACGCCTTAAGATTGACCGTATGGCCGGGTCTCTCGTCAGCCCCTCCCATATCGCTTCCCATAACGAACGGCCCCTCTGCGATAAGTACCATGTTTTCATACTCTCCGGCAAATAAGCTTAGATGACCGAGAGAGAGAATAACCGCACTAAAAAACACAACCAATATCTTTAAAAACCACTTAATATCTTTCACAACAAAATCCTTTTGTAGTATCTCTGTTCAATACCCTATTTAAGCTCTCTCAAAAACACTTCAATTTCATCAAAGGTCTCCTTGACAATTGGCAAACTTTTGTCAATTCCTTTAATTTCCCCCTCATGATATTTTCTCAAATTCTTTGAGTAATAACTCCGATATTTGGTGTTGTCGTTTTTTCCAACAACTCTAAGTCCACGATCTATTATCATCCAGAAAAAGGAGTACCCCTCATTCATCTTCAACATAGCCCTTGAAAACTCAACGTTCTCATCCATTAAGGAGAGACACGCAAAAAGCCCTTCATTGACCTTTGCAAGATATTGGCCCCGCGTTTTTATTGGACGAGACTCCCCCCATTCCACGTTTTTGTATTCCTCTGGATTCAATGTTCGAACAAGAAGTTCTTTTGATGCAAGGAAAAGCCTACCCGT
>JAUWME010000249.1 GCA_030613285.1 Candidatus Zymogenus sp.
CTTCTAGTAACTTCCATCGCTCTCCTCTTTCCCTAATAATGTAGGGTAAATTGGGTTAATAAAAAGGTATTTAAGGTGAAAATCAAAAGCTGTATTTCTTCTAAACAAAAAAAAGGAAGAAACATTACGTCATCTTCCCAGCAAACTCCAAGGGAAAACCCCTATTGGTTTACTTGAAATGACAATGTCTCTTCCTTTGTGCAATGACGGGGTGAACGATTACTCTTTCACCCTTAACGGCCCAGACTTCCCAATTGGATGAATGGACTCGGAAGCGAATATTTTTGGTCTGTCGTTGAAAATATACCTGATACAGGATTTGTTGTCAAGCTTTTTTGTTTAAAATATTTCATTAAAAAGATTCCAAAAAAAGCCCCGATGCTCATTTTTTAGATGAAAACACCGGGGCTTTTGGCTAATATTATTTAATTTTCAACCCTAATGGCCCTTAATAGCCAAGCTCGTCCAAACCCAGCTCCTTAATCTTTTCCTTTGTTGGGCCCCCAGTCTCTTTGTCCCAACCCATGACATTAAAAAAGCCACTCTCCAAGGCATCCATATCGATGGTGACGTTCTTGTGTGGGCCCCTATCGTGGGCAGGCTCTCCTGAACCGCGGCCGTGTATCTTGGAATCCTTCGCTTTAAGTCCCTCTCTGACGTTAAACGCCTTTCTGAGGCTTAACATTCTCTCCCCAATTTTAAAATACTCGTCCGGTGATAAATTCCACCCCGTGGTGGCATTGATGTACTCTAACAATGGGACTGGGCCGGTCAGGGGGCCAAACTCACAGACACCAGCGCCATTTATTATCTGCATATAAAATGTGGTTGCGGCATAAAGGTTGATTTTCTTCATTTCCTTTCCCTTGGCATTTTTTATATTCTTTCTTGCTGCTGGGAATATCTTTTTTACGCCCCAGAGACTACTGTAGAGGTAGCTGGCAATTGTGTGACGACCTGGGGTTGGTTCGCACTGGTATGCAATGCCAAACCCGTTATCAAGACGGGCGTCGTGCATTGGAAGCTCCTGGCCCCCGGCGTGAACGGCGTATTTATAGGAATCCCCGCCGATCTCCTCTGAGGCCTTCTTTACTCCGTCTGCAAGGAGGTTTCCGATGTGTTCTCTATCAATGATCATTTCTACGAGCTTAATAATCTCTTCGGTTTTTCCCCAACCGAGTTTTAGGCCACCTGTCATCTTTTCGTCGATGATCCCTTTTTCAAAACATTCGATGGCAAACGCCACAGCCCCGCCAGTAGATATTGTGTCTATACCGGCGCGGTTGCACATTTCGTTGATCTCAATGATAGAGTCAAGGTCGTCATTTAAAATCAGGCTTCCGAAGGCAGAGAGTGTCTCGTATTCCGGTTTGTGTCCTTCGGAACCTTTGTATTTACCTGTTTTGATGTCGAATATCCCGCCGCAGCTAAGAGGACATGAATGACAAGAGTATTTCTTCTTCTCATGTTTTATGATGTTGTCTTCAGACAGCTTGGAGCTCATTGTGTCTACGGGAAAGTCGGTGTAACCCACACCCGCCCAGTTTTTTACAGGGCTGTCACCAACTTCGGCAGAATATGCAGTTAGGGCAGAGGTACCGTACTTTTTGAACATATGGCGAACTGTCGATGATTGGGTTGGGACGTGGATGCCTGTTCTTGCGATGAGTTTTCCGAAAGGTTGCAAGAACTTGACTGAAATCTTGTCAGGGGGGCCGACTTTATTAAATTGTTTCATGAATTTTTTAGTGGCATTTTTCACTCTTTCGGGATTTGCCACGGGGACTTTTCCTGTCCCTTTTACTGAAAAGGCCTTTAGCTTCTTTGAGCCCATGACCGCACCAAGCCCAGAGCGCGCGGCGATCCTGCCGGCGTCGTTGACGATTCCAGAAATCAGCGACACCTTCTCGCCAGCCTTGCCGATGGAGGCAATACTCACTTTCTTGTCGTCAAGCTCTTTTCTGATGGTCTCCTCGGTCTCGGTTGTGTCCTTTCCCCAAAGGTGCTTTGCGCCCTTGAACTCAACTCCGTCGTTGGTAACGTGAACCCAAATGGGGTCTTTGGAGATGCCTGTAAAGAAGACCGCATCATAGCCTGCCTTTTTAATCTCGTTGGAGAAAAATCCCCCGGAGTTTGCATCTCCCCAGCCACCGGTCAGAGGGGATTTTCCCACAACCATGTAGCGACCAGAAAACATTGCACCCGTACCCGTTAAGATCCCAGAGCAAAACCCGAGGTGCGCCTCGGAGGAGAGGGGATCGATTCCGGCTTTCTGCCGTTGGCTGATCACCGCGGCTCCAAGTCCGTAGCCCGAAAGATACTTTTTGTAAAAGTCCTCGCCGGGCTCCACCGTTTCAAATTTCTTTTTGCTCAGGTCACAAACGAGGTATTTTCCTGTAAATCCACCTGCCATAATAACCTCCTTAATTGGCTAATTAATTGAATACCAATCTGATATAATAAAAGCTAAAAACGTATCTATTTTATATCCTTTAGGGTTCAAATTGCAATACTTTTTTTGTAAAAAAACAGGAAAAGGAGGGTACATGGCGTCTTTCTGCTATTCAAGAGCGATTGTTACCTCTGTTTGTCATTGCGTGGAAATATTTAAAAAAACACGACCCGTCCTGTGGATGAGTGAATGATGTTATAATCTTATTCCACAAGAGTTTTAATAAAGCATTGCGAAGCATTATGAGATTGCTTTGTTGCCTTGTTCCTCTTCGATGACATTAAAGGCAGGCTCTACAAGAGACCCTCATTTCAATCTATGACAATATAACAATAACGAAGGGCAACAAATATGTGGTGGTAAATACGAGGGGAGGTGTCGTTCTCCTCTCAATTGGCGGCGATTTCAATAATGGGGTACATACGGGGAGGTGTTGTTCCCCTCTCAACTGATGGCGATGTGGGGGGCAAATACGGGGGAGGGTGAGGGGAGGGGTTTATATGTTTGGACACTTGATTATTTTTACATCGGTTGAATATATAAAATTGTCGTCATTATCGCTGTCGTGGCAAGAGATGCAATCGTTTTTGGATGTGGGTTTTTTCAACTTCACAGTGCTGTCAAGGACGTGGCGGCTGGCGGGGCCGTGGCAGGCCTCGCACTGGACGTCAAGGAGATTTTTAGCAGTGAAGATATTAGTAAAACCTCCCGGTTTTTTATAACCTGTGGTGTGGCATTCGAAGCAGTTTGCCTCGAACTGTCTTTTTTCTTTTTCTAATGTCTCAAAAGCTATGGAATGCCTTGTCTTTTTGACAAATGCAGAGATTGCATGGTGGCAGGTTCCGCATACTTTACTGCCGACATAGTGGGGATCTTGGGCAAGGTCTGTTGGGCTTCTTTTGCCGTTTTTGAGCATATCTTTTTGCAAATTACTATTTTTATCGATTACCTCGTCTTTGTATTTTTCGCCGATTTTTTTCACTTCTGGATCGTTGGCAAGGTTGTCGTCCAGTGTAATGAGGGAAGCGCTAATTGTGTTTCTATTTTTTGATTCTGATTCATCTTTTAGTTTGTTCATCTTTGCAATAATTTTATCGAGATCGTTTTTTAGGATTTTTAACCCAGCGTCGACGTTTTTGCCTTCCTCTTTCTTTTTAAGAAATTTATTATAAGCTTTTTCAAGGTGCTTCCGTCTTGTTTCCAAAATTTTGTATTCAGAGTTTACGTTTTCATTCTTCCCTTCAATGTAGAGATTGTAGGGACGGGAGGAGTCGTTGATCTCAATGTCGAGGCGACCGATATATTTTCCTCTTGAAAAGACTTGAGCAATGAGGGCATTGCCAATTTTGGTAGGTTGGTAGAGATTCGTTGTAGGTTTGTAACCAGTTAAAATGAGATCGATTTCATCAAATTTCTCGGCGATTATCTTTCCCTCTTTAAATCCGGTGGGGGAAAGGACTATGACAAAATCTACTTTTCTTTTAAACTCCTTGAATACTTTTTTTAACGCCAATTCTTCGTCATCGATATAGATTCCCATCTGATCTTTTTTGTCGGATTTTAACAAATCCTTGCCGATAATAGCGGTTATGCCCACCTTGAAACCGGATAGTTTTTTGATTGTGTAGGGAGTGAAAACGTATTCTCCCCCTTCTTTATCCAAGATATTTGCCGAGAGGAATGGAAAATCGGCCATTGATTCAAGTTCCTTGAGATATTCGATGCCAAATGCCAAGTCGGAATCCCCAATTCCCAATGCCGTCCAACCCATCGCATTGTAAGATTCGATGAACCTTTTGCCCTGAAGGGATAGACTAATGTCAGGATTTCTACCGTTATACTTCTGCCTGAAAAGGAGGTTACCGCTGTCCAAAAGCAGAAGGTCGCTGATATCTTCTCTTGTTTCTTTTATATATGTTGCTTTTCTGGCAAGACCGCCAATTTGGTTGGATTTTCACCCGCAGGGTTCGGTCTCTCCCAGCACGTCATTGGAGTAAACTATAGTGAACTTGGCCGCATATTTTGTTGCTTTTGTGCAGTAGGTGACTGCAAAGAGGACCAAGAAAATCGTGATGATTGCGATGACGTCTTTCCTGAGTGTGGCGATGTTCAT
>JAUWME010000216.1 GCA_030613285.1 Candidatus Zymogenus sp.
CGACAATTTTAAATCCGCCCGTCTGGTCTTTGAAGAGGCCTCGGACATTCTCCACATGGATTTTAAAAAGCTTGCGTTTGAGGGTACTGAAGATGAGCTCAACAGGACTGCAATTACACAACCTGTTCTCTTTACGGTTTCTGTGGCAATCCTTGAAGCCATGAAAGACGCTGGCGTGGGAATGGACAATCCCCCATCTTTTCTTGCGGGGCACAGTCTGGGCGAATACACCGCTCTCTATCAGGGGGGGGCTTTTACATTTAAAAATGGATTATCCCTTGTTGGAAAGAGGGGTGAGATAATGGAGAGAGCGGTTGATGAGGGGCAGGGGGCAATGGCCGCAATTTTGGGTATGGAAACCGATGATGTGGATAAGCTTGCAGAGGATATGTCAATCGACAGTGAGGTGGTGGTCTCGGCAAATTACAACGGGCCGGGCCAAGTGGTTATATCGGGCCACAGGAAGGCAGTGGAGAGGGCCACAGAGGCGGCGGTGGAGAGAGGGGCAAAAAAGGCGATAATGCTAAAGGTAAGTGTCCCGTCCCATTCACCGCTGATGAAGGGGGCTTCAGAGAAACTCTCAGAAGAGCTGCGTGGGATAGAAGTTGGTGATATCGACCTTCCTGTCATCTCAAATGTGACAGCGCTTCCGTACCATAATGGGGAAGAGGTAAAAAGCCTCCTTTCCGAGCAGTTGATCTTGCCGGTGAGGTGGGAAGGATGCGTCAAATACATGGTCGACAATGGGGCAAACAATTTTGTTGAGATTGGTCCCGGTAAGGTCCTTTCGGGTCTTGTAAAGCGGATTAATAGAAAAGTAGCAATTACGAGCGTCGGGGATTTGAAGTCGCTCAAAGCAATGGAAATGAACTGCAAATAGTCCCTTGCAGAAGGGTTGTTGGTAATTATTTTAGGCAGTTGGTAAGTTGGAAGGGGTTATCGGGGTTGCTGGTAATTTTTTTGGGGGTGTCGGAGTGCTGGGAGGGTTGTTGTGATGGTGTCGGGAGGAGGACTATTTTCCTTCCATCTGGAGTGGTTTAGCTTTAAGGAGTAAAAGTTCCTATGAACCTTGATGGAAAAACGGCCCTGATCAGCGGCGCCTCAAGAGGCATTGGGGCAGCAATTGCCAAAGAGCTTGCCAGCTGTGGAGCAGAGGTCTTTATAAACTACAACAAGAGTGTTGAGGGTGCCAATAAGGTTAAGGCAGAGATCATCGATCTGGGGGGGAAAGCCGAAATTGTACAGTTTGACGTGGCAAATGGAGATGAGGTCAAAGAATCTGTAAAGGGTATCCTGAAGACTGCAAAGAAGATAGACATCTTGGTAAATAATGCCGGTATTACAAGGGATAACATCTTTGCGTTGATGAAAGAATCCGATTGGGACGAGGTTTTGGATACTAACCTAAAAGGGGTCTTTTTCCTTACGAAGGCTGTAATGAGGCCGATGATAAAAGCAAGGTGGGGGAGGATTGTAAACTTGACATCAGTAGCGGGACAGTACGGTAATCCGGGACAGGCAAACTATTCTGCATCGAAGGCGGGAGTAATTGCCCTGACCAAATCGATTGCCAGGGAGGGGGCGCCGAGGAATATCACCGTCAACGCCGTCTCGCCGGGCCTAATCGATACGGACTTGGCTACGAGCCTTCCCGATAATGCTCGTGAAACGATAATCTCTCGAATCCCCGCAGGCAGGATGGGGACATCAGGGGAGGTTGCATCAGTTGTGAGTTTTCTTGTATCAAAATACGCCGATTATATAACCGGACAGGTTATAGGAATTAGCGGCGGACTTTATATGTAATTTTTTTGTGGAGGTAAAAAAAATGGCTTCTGTTGAAGAGCAGATTATTGAGATCATCTCAGAGCAGCTGGGTTTGGACAAGGATGATATCCAGTTAGAGGCTTCGTTTATTGATGATTTAGGGGCCGATTCTCTTGATATCTTCGATATGATTATGACGATTGAGGACGACTTTGACATTGAGATCCCCGATGAAGACGCAGAGAAGATAATATTGGTTCAGGACGCCATCACTTATATCAACGACAAAATGTAGGGGTGAGCATATGAGGGTTGTTGTGGGTGCAGATCACGGTGGTTTGGACCTTAAAATAGTACTTGTTGATGAGCTTGAAAAAAGCGGTGTCAGTGTAATCAATGTCGGGACTGATTCGACTGAATCTTGTGATTATCCCGATTTTGCGGCGAAGGGGGCAGATACCATACTAAGTGGAGATGCTGACCTTGGACTCTTGATTTGTGGAACTGGAATCGGGATGAGTATTGCCGTAAATAGATATGATGGGATTCGAGCGGCCTTGGCAGGCAATGAATTTATGGCACGAATGGCCAGAAGACATAACGATGCTAATGTCCTCGTCTTGGGTGGAAGGGTTATAGGATTTGAACTGGCAAAAGAGATACTAAAAGCGTTTTTAGAAGAGACTTTCGAGGGTGGCAGACACCAACGAAGGATAGACAAGATAAAAAAATCTACGTCGTAAATGATGAAAGGATAATATACCGTGTTTAAAACTGGACTTCAAGATTGTGATCCCGATGTATATAATATCATCGAAAAAGAAATTGATCGACAAAAGAATAACATCATACTTATAGCATCCGAAAACTATGCCAGCAAGGCCGTTCTTGAGGCCTCTGGTTCGGTGATGACAAATAAATATGCCGAAGGGTATCCCGGTGCGAGGTATTACTGTGGATGCGAATATGTAGATCAGGTGGAAAGTATAGCAATTGATAGGGTGAAAAAACTCTTCGGCTGCGAATATGCAAACGTCCAGCCGCACGCTGGCACTCAGGCCAATCTGGCGGTTTTGTTTGCAATCCTCAATACTGGCGATACAATTTTGAGCATGAATCTCAGCCACGGGGGTCACCTGAGTCATGGAAATCCGGTAAATCTTTCGGGGAAACTCTTTAATATTGTTTTCTATTCTGTCGACAAAAAAACAGAAATGATCGATTACGACGAAGTTAGAAGGCTTGCCATAGAACACAAACCAAAGCTCATAATCACCGGCGCAAGCTCATACCCCAGGGAGATTGATTTTAGTAAGTTCGGTGAGATTGCCAAGGAGACGGGCGCCCTGTTGATGGCAGACATTGCCCACATCGGCGGGCTTATCGTTGCCAAAATTCACAATACTCCGGTTCCAATAAGCGATTTTGTAACCACCACAAACCATAAGACACTGAGGGGCCCCAGGGGCGGAATTGTAATGTGCAAATCGAAATTTGCAAAAAAGATCGATTCCCTCGTTTTCCCTGGTTCCCAGGGCGGGCCTTTCATGCACATTATTGCAGCAAAGGCAGTTGCGTTAAAAGAAGCCATGGAGCCGGATTTCACCGACTACCAAAAGCAGATTGTAAAAAATTCAAGGGCAATGACAGGCGTCATCCTTGAGAGGGGCTTCAGATTGGTATCTGGAGGTACAGATAATCACCTGTTTCTTATTGATGTGGGTCAAAAGGGACTTACCGGCGACAGTGCAGCCAATGCTCTTGATAGCGCTGGAATTACTGCAAACAAAAACGCAATTCCCTATGATACAAAATCTCCAAAGATTACAAGCGGTGTTCGCTTCGGCACGCCGGCGGTTACAACCCGCGGCATGAAAGAAGATGATGTGAAGGTTGTTGCAAACCTAATTTGCGATGTGTTAAGTGACATTGAAAATGAAAAGACAATAGCCAAGACAAAGGGTGCAGTAAAGGAATTACTAATAGGTTTCCCAATTTACGAATAAAACCGAAGATAGTAAAAAATTTAGGCGGCAGAAATAGTTTGTAATTACCAATAATTATAGTAAAAACAAAATCCGAAGTGAAAAAGAATGAACAAAAAAAATGAACATATACGTCCCAACTGGGATGAATATTTCATGGCCATAGTTGATCTCATCTCAAAAAGATCAACGTGTATCAGAAGACGCGTCGGAGCTGCCATCGTAAAGGAAAAAAATATTTTAGCCACAGGCTACAATGGTGCGCCGACAGGGTTGCCCCACTGTCTTGATATTGGGTGCCTGAGAGACGAGCTCAATGTACCTTCAGGAGAAAGACACGAGCTTTGTCGGGGACTCCATGCAGAGCAGAACGCCATCATTCAAGCCGCTTACCACGGCACTGCCATAAATGGAGCAATTCTTTACACGACAACACTCCCGTGCTCGATTTGCGCAAAGATGATTATAAATGCTGGAATAATTAGGGTTATATACAATGAGGGCTATGAAGACAAGCTCTCCATTCAGATGCTCTCTGATGCTGATATTGAATTGAAAAATTTAATGAAAAGGTGAACAATAATTGAAGTGCCCATTTTGTGCGTTTATGGATAACAAGGTGATTGATTCGAGGCTCTCCAAGGATGGCCTCGTCATTCGCCGACGCAGGGAGTGCATCGATTGCGGGAGGAGATTTACCACCTACGAGAGGGTGGAGGAGATGCTTCCCATGGTGATAAAAAGGGACGGGCGGCGTGAACAATTTGAGAGAAACAAAATCCTGTCTGGAATAATCAAGGCTTGCGAAAAACGACCGATTAGTATTACGGTGATTGAAAAGACGGTCGATGCCATAGAGGCGAGATTTACCGATGTCCCAGAAAGGGAGGTAAAAAGCACCGATGTTGGTGAAGTGGTAATGAATCATTTGCAAGGACTTGATGAGGTTGCCTATGTCCGTTTTGCCTCGGTGTACCGCTCCTTTAAGGATATCAACGAGTTCATGTCGGAGCTAAAGGAGATTTTGGATCAAAAGGGTGGAAAAAGAAAGTAGATGGATCAAAAATATATGAAGAG
>JAUWME010000321.1 GCA_030613285.1 Candidatus Zymogenus sp.
CTGGGTGGAGGGATTTAAGGGCGCTGCGGAAAATTTCATATCGGCCATTGATGGTAAAGAGGCGCCCCTTTTGACGGGGAAGGAGGGAAAGGAGATTCTGAAAATGAGCTTTGCCATTTACGAATCGGCAAAGCGTAGGCGAGACGTTTTTTTGGATGAACTTGAGAAAACATTCCCAACTTTATACGCCAAAAAGAGGATAAGAAAAGAGAAGAAAGAGTCCTATATTGAAAGCTTTAAGTCGCCACTCTTCGGCAAGGATTTTTCAAAGTACGCGCCTCAAGCAAAAAAGCTGACCGAAGATTTTATGAATAGATTTGATTCCGAAGCCGCACAGGATTGGGAGGGGGTCATTGGGATTGTCCTTTCGGCCGAGGGTGGCGTTGCCGAGCAAAAGTTTACAATTAAAATCGGGGGTGGAAAGGCAAAGCTCATTAGTGGGGAGCTCCCCGAAGATGCCGGGATTACGCTAACCATCCCAGCTGGGAGTTGGGCCGCCATCCTCCTTGGGAAAAAGAGGCTTGAGACCGCCCTTTTTAAGAGGGAACTTAAGGTAGAAGGGGAGGCAATGGAGGGGATGAAGTTGAGGAGTGCCTTTCACATTTAGGTACGGGTGCTTGGCGGTTGGGGCGGGGTTGACGTAGAACCGAAGTAGCAGAACCGACATCTTGTCGGCTGGGCGGGGGTGGAAGCAAAGTCAGTTTTCTTTGTCATTCCCTTGGAAAACGGGAATCCAGTTGATATTATTCTGGATTCTCAATCAAGTTGAGAATGACAGAATAATGGATTTCCTTTGTCTTGCAGGCAATGACGGTTTTTTTACTATTTGTCATTGCGAGCGACCTCAGGGAGCGTGGCAATCGCGTGATTAAAGCAACCAGTTTGCATTGAAGTAATCTCTTTTGTAAGGACATTTTGTGGATGGAGGCTTTGGGTAAAACAGGGAAAACAAGGGGCTTAAGCCCCTTGTTTATTCACAACCCGATTGCCGTATCGTCCGCCAGACCAAAGGCTGAGTTCACTCCTCTTCAATGACATTAATGGTTTGGGAGGGGGAAGTATTGCAAATATCTATTGTTAAAGTTAAGGAGGTTGAGGCAATGGCGGGAACAAACGCCGAAGTAAAAGTCGTGCCGATAGAAACAAAGGGTACGCCTGCCCTTGGAATCGAGGCATCGTGGTTGGACTCACAGTTTGTGATGATAATACTAAACAAGGGACTCGTTGCCTGCGGGGTGATCGACATGGCTGTGATGGAGAGGGCCGGGGCAGCAATTGCCGTAATCCGAGGGACGCCGGAAAAGTCCTTAATCGTAGTTGACGATCTTTTGAGCGCAAAAATTCAGGAAGTAACAGAAAAGGCCGAATCATTGGGCGTCAAGGTCGGCATGACAGGAAGAGAAGCGATGGACATCCTCTCCAGTTGATGATGATGCAGAGGATGCCAAATGCAGGAAGCAAGTAAATTTGAACATTTCAGTTTCGCAATAGTCTCTTCGATGATTTGAATAATATTCCAAATCATCTTCTTGAACACCATTAAGATTGCCCAACCTTTTTGGAATACAACATCCCGGATAAAAAAGTAAGCATAACAGTAAAAATGAGGATGGAAAACATCCCCGCCTTGAGGGTGAGAATATCCGAGATCACACCGATAAACAACGGGAAGAGGAGCGTCCCTATTCCCAAAAATGTCATCAAAAGACCGGTGATGGTACTCAAGGCCTTTGGGAACCTGTCTAATCCCAGTGCCATAACAGTGGGGAAGATGCCAGAAAAGGCGAGCCCCAAAAGAAAGATTGAACCACCCGTTGCAATCTTTGACCCCGCGAACATAAAGAGACCAAAAGCAAAAATTGAGATGAAACTCAAGGAGATGAGGAGTTTTTTGCCACCAATCTTTTTTGCAACAACAAAGCATAGGAATCGACCTGCCGTCATTGCAATCCAAAACAGTGAAAGAAATGAACTGGCGGTTATTTTGGTTATCCCACTGTTTAATTCCATATAGAATACCGACCAGTAATTCATCACCATCTCGGAGCCAACGTACAAAATTGTTATTGCACCCAGGAGCAGTGTGTATGGATTCTTCAGAATTTTAAAGAAGTCGCTAAAGTCTATGCGGTCAGAGCTGATTTTTTTGGGGTAGCTGGTTAAGAGCTGAAGTATCAGGGCAGTTGCCGAAAAGAGGGCAACAATCTCGTAGCCGAGTCGCCAGCCAAATCCACTTTCGATGAGATAGCCCATGAGGATGGGGCCGATGAGGGCACCGACTCCGAAAAACCCGTGGAGCAGGTTAAGGGCGGATGTCCTCTTTTGGGCGTAGATTTCAGATATCAGGGTGTTGACGACAATCTCAATCAGTCCGCCACCGAGCCCCATCAAAAAAAAGGCGGTTAGCCCTACGGGGAATCGATTCATCACAGAAAACATGAAGAGACCCGACATTACGAGAAACTGTCCGGCAAGCACAACAGACTTGACGCGAAACCTATTGATAAAAACACCGGTGGTAAGGACCGAGATGATAAGCCCGATAGAGAGGGCGGTGGTAAAGAGGCCGAGCTGGCCACCGGTCAGCGCAATCTCACCCTGAATTTCTTTTAAGGCTGGGCCAATTGTCGTCAGACATATCCCAAAAGATACGAGCGAAAGGTAGCAGTTAAGTGTTATGCTTCTCATATATTAAATCCATCAACTAATTGAACTATCAATTCCATCTATAAAATTCAGAGGCCACTTCTTTTTGTAAAATGGCCGACACAAGTGTCAGCCACTACGGACTATTTTTGTAAAATGGCCGACACGGATGTCGGCCATTACATACTATCCACAAGGTTTACTATCTGCAAATCCTCACTTGTGGTTGGAACTCACAACCCATAAGGATTCATTCTCTACTGGGGGGGGTTATAGCAACCCGTATTTTTTCATAACCTTCTTGAGTTCTTTTAGGCTATCGGCAGAAAGGGGTGCCTGAGGGAGCCTGACTTCAGGCTTGATCTTTTTCATCAGTCCCAGGGCGGCCTTTGCAGGAACTGGGTTTGTCTCGATGAACATTGATCTGGCAAGGGGCATTAGTTTGTAGTGAAGTTCCTTCGCTTTTTTATGATTCCCGTCAAGGTATGAGATAATCATATTGTTCATATCTTTTGGGGCGACGTTTGACGTAACGGAGATTGCTCCGGTGGCTCCGATTGCAAGCTGGGGCAAGGTTGTAAAATCATCCCCGGAGAGGATTGTAAAGCCGTCCACGCTGAGCTCCAATACTTCAGACACCTGCTTCAAATCACCTGTGGCTTCTTTTAGACCCACGATGTTTTTTACCTTCGAGAGCCGTGCCACCGTGGGCGGAAGCATATTTACACCGGTTCTGCTGGGAACGTTGTACATAATAATTGGGATTGCGACCTTTTTTGCCACCTCGGAAAAGTGGAGGAAGAGTCCCTCTTGAGTGGGTTTGTTGTAATATGGTGTGATAACCAGTGCGGCATCGGCTCCGACCTTTTTGGCGTAAGAGGTCAGATTGATTGCCTCCTCGGTACTGTTTGAGCCTGCCCCGGCAATGACGGGGACTCTTCCCTTGACCTTTCTAATCACAAACTCCACCACTTTTTGATGCTCGTCGTGAGACAGTGTTGCCGATTCTCCCGTTGTTCCACAGGGGACGAGGCCGGATATTCCTTCACCAATTTGAAATTCCAACAGTTCCCCAAGTCGCTCAAAGTCGACCTTCCCTCCATTGAAGGGGGTTACGATAGCGGTAAATGCGCCTTTAAACATCATTTTAACTCCATAAATTGTAACTAATTGATTGTGTGCTAATTAATCCCCGTGTCTGCGAAGAAGACACT
>JAUWME010000200.1 GCA_030613285.1 Candidatus Zymogenus sp.
TCCATCACCACGCGAAAAATAAAGAGGGGATTTCCAACAACGTAACGGTAAAACATCCTTTTGGGTTGAAGAAGAAGACGGAAAAACCATTCGAGCCAAAAGACTTGCATCCACCTTGGGGCACGCCTTACGGTTCCAGCGATAAAGTCAAAGCACGCCCCGCCTGTCAACGCTACTTTCGCGTCTATCCTTTCCCAGTTCTCCATCAGCCATCTCTCTTGAGCTGGCCTCCCAAAACCTACCACTAAAACATCCGGTGAAACACTGTTTATCTCATCTATTATCGCATCGTTCTCTTCTTTGTCTTCTTTGTCGAAATAGCCGTTTCTCACCCCGGCAACTTTAAGGGTCGGAAACCTTTCAACGAGTTCCTCTGCCGCCTTTTTGGCAACCCCCTCCTCAGCCCCAAGAAAATAGTAGGAAAATCCCTCATTCTGCATATAATCGGAGAGTTTCCACATCCAATCTGCATAAGTAATCCTTTCTGGGATTTTGCATCCAAGTATCTTGGCTCCCATCATTACCCCGTGCCCGTCGCAGAAGACTATTGCGGCACTGTTCAACAAATCTTTCATGAATGGATACTTGAGCGCTTGGTTTATCGCATTTACATTAACGTTGAGGACAAGCCCCTTTCTATCGTTTCTGATTATTGCGCCGATCTTCTGGTTCAACACCTCGGTAGTCAGAAGATTCACTTTGATATCGAGAATTCGTATCTCATCCATTTTTTAATAACTTCAGTTCTATTTGTCAAACCCCCCAAAAAACTCACAGCAATCTTCAACTCCCATCCTTATAAATGCTTTACCTTCTTTGCTACACACTCTTTTAAAAGACAACTATGAAGACAGTTGAAATAAACACCACCAACCACTGTTGAATATTGGATTTAACTAATTTTGTCAAGATCGCCCCTGAAAGTAACCTTGATATTCTCAGGACTACCCGAAACTATTTTTACCTTTTTGCCCATCCTCATAATCAATACAGCATCATCGGTGGCATCACTGATTCCATCCAAAATAGCGGATCTGTGCCCTTCCATTATAAGATCGTATCGAAAGACCTGGGGCGTCTGGATAGAAAAGAGCTTTTCTCTGGGGATGTAACTCTCTACAAATTGGTCTTCTACCAATGCTGAGGAATCTGTGGCGGGTATCCCCACCACCGCCGCCCCGTGCTTTTGTGCCTCCTCCACCGATTTTTTTACAATTTCAGGATCAACCATCGGCCGTGCCGCATCGTGTATCAGGACAATATCAATTCCACCTTCACGTCCACCTTCAATAGCATTAAGCCCGTTAAAAACAGACTCTTGTCGCGTAGCACCGCCTGATACAAATATTATCTTCCGATCGGTCAGCCCAAATTCTATAACCAACTCTCTGGCAAGCCCGATATATTCCTCCTTGACCGGAACCGTAATCCCCGAAAGGACGTCTGCCTTAAAAAGCGTTTGAAGTGTTTTCACAAGGATCGGGACGCCCCCAACCCTGATGAATTGCTTGGGGAGTTTGCTCCCAACCAACATTCCACCTCTTTCATCATCACCTGACTTTGCAATTCTGGAGCCACTTCCCCCAGCGGGGACAATCCCCCATACCACAGCCGTTGTCATTTTACCATTTTCCTCTTTTGCATAAAATTCCAGGCCGTCTGAACAATATCAACAAGTTCTGGATACTCAAGTCGAAATCCCATCTCACTTTGTATCTTCTCTGATTTGGCCACAAGCACCGGCGGGTCTCCGGGTCGCCTTTTTCCGATAGTAACCTTCACGTCCAAACCCGTAACCTCCCGACAGACATCAATTACCTCTTTTACCGAATATCCACTTTCACTGCCAAGATTGAAAGCCTCCGACTCACCGCCACCCTCTAGCCTTGCGTATGCAAGGAGATGGGCGGAGATAAGGTCTGAGATATGAATATAATCTCTAACACAGGTGCCGTCTGGGGTGTCATAATCATCTCCAAAAATAGTAACCCCATCTTTCTCACCTGAAGCTGCCATCAGCACCACGGGTATCAGGTGCGTCTCCGGGTCGTGTCGCTCCCCAAGCTCGCCTGTTGGGTCTGCCCCGGCGGCATTAAAATATCTGAGGGAGACATATCTCAGCCCATACGCTACGCTGTAATCTTCCATCGCTTTTTCAAAGAGATATTTTGTCGTCCCGTAAGGATTTATGGGTGCCTTCGGATGCGCTTCTGTGATGGGTATCTCTACCGGGTTTCCGTAAATAGCGCAAGTGGAAGAAAAGATGAGGTTCTTGACATCGGCCTTCATCATGGCTGACAGGAGATTCAAACCGCCCACGACGTTGTTGAAATAATATTTTTCTGGGTTTTCAACAGACTCCCCAACATAACAATGCGCCGCAAAATGCATCACCGCATCAATGTCGAACTTTTCAAAGACAGCTGAAATATCCTCTTTGTTGTTGAGATCTCCCAGAAAAAAATCCTTGCACAAAACGGCGTCTCGATGGCCAGCAATGAGGTTGTCAAAAACCACAGGGTTTATACCCTCTGCCATAAAACGTTTTACTGCATGGCTCCCAATATATCCCGCACCGCCGACAATCAGAACATTTTTCATAGGTTAATCCCCGCTCTTAAAATATCGTGAATGTGAATAACGCCTTTCGGTTTGTCGCCTGTACCCATCACAACAAGGGACGTAATGGACATATCCTCCATAATCCTCAACGCCTCCGCCGCAAGTTTATTCTCGTCAATCCCCTTGGGATTTTTGACCATCACATCCTTGACCTTTTTGTTGAGGGGGTTGGTATCCTCTTGAAAGATTCGCCGAAGATCACCGTCTGTGACAATTCCCAAGAGCTTCCCGCTATTGTCACTATTGTCGGTAACCGTTGTCATCCCAAGACCCTTTGTCGTCATCTCAACGATTGCCTCCTTCAAACTTACATCTTCACCCACCACAGGCAGTTCGTCTCCGGTGTGCATGAGGTCCAACACTTTTATGAAAATCCTCCTGCCAATGGAACCTTCGGGGTGCCTTCTGGCAAAATCCTTAAGATCAAAGTTTCGCATCTTTAAGAGTACCACGGATAAGGCATCTCCCAGGGCCAATGTCGCCGTTGTGGATGACGTAGGGACGATGTTCCAAGGACATGCCTCCTGCTTTACACCCACGTCAAGGGTTACATCGCTTTCTTTTGCAAGAGTTGAATTCATCTCCCCCACCATTCCGATGATTTTAACTCCCGCCCACCTGAAATATGGAAAGAGCTTTAGTACCTCTATCGTCTCGCCGCTAAAAGAGAGCGCAATCACCAGATCATCTGGTGTTACTACTCCTATGTCGCCGTGGAGTCCCTCTGCGGGATGAAGATAGACAGCAGGGGTTCCGGTGCTGGAGAGGGTGGCTGTAATCTTTCTTGCCACAAGACCGGATTTTCCCATCCCAGTTACTATCACCCGACCCTTCACTCCAAAGATGAGATTAACCGCCTTTTTAAATTCGTCACCGAGTTTATCGACAAGATCACCCACCGCATCCCTCTCGATTTCGAGGACATTTTTCCCCTCGGCGATGATATCTATTTTATTAACTTTATTATTAAATTGCTTCATTTCAATCACTCATCTCGTTACGAAGAACCTTATTGAAAAGCTCATCAAATTTTGGGGCGATCGCCTCCCATGAAAAACGCTCCTTGACGTCCTCCATCGCCTTTCTTGTAATTCTCCCCCTAAAATCGTCATCATTTGCAATCTTTATCACCGCATCGCAAATTCCTTGTGGGGAACGCTCCTCAATCAGGATTCCATTCACTCCATCTTCTATGATATCACCAATACCGCCAACCCGACTCCCCACCACAGGAAGACCCGCTGCCATCGCTTCTATAAGAACAGTTCCCAACCCCTCCGTCTCGCCGGTGGGCATAACCACAGATGGCAGGACAAAGATATCGTGCTCATAAAGCAAGCGGGGGATTTCATGGTGGGTTACTTCGTTTTTGAAAACTACAGAATCATAAACCCCTGCATTCTGAGAATGCTTGACCAATCTTTCTCGATATGGGCCGTCCCCCACAAGGGTCAGCCGGGCATTTGGAAATTTCTCCTTTATAAGCGCCAAGGCCGAAATTAGATATTCCTGACCCTTCAAAGGAATCAGCCGTCCCACATTGATTATCTTAACTGTATTATCCCTCTCCCCCGATTCCTCCCTTTTTGGTACCTTGCTCCCCTCCGCTCCTCCCCCAACCCCTGACGAAAAAAACTCAACGTCAACACCCATGGGGATCACATTGACATCAACCCCGGGTACAACCTCTTCAAGCCTCTTTTTTGTAGCAATGCTGTTTGCAGTAACCGCCCCAACCCCTTTTATTACAAATCGAAAAACCGATCTCAACAAATATCCCAAAGGGCCCCGAAATTTCAGATTTACATCTGAGCCGTGAAGAGTCAAAATTGTCCTCACCCGAAAGAGCGTTGCCACCAACCCTTGGGGAATGAGCCAATGGGCATTTACAATATCCGCCCCTTTGAAAAGCCTCCGAAGATATATCCCCTGAGCAACAATAAACGGTAGAATCAAGAGAAATCTGAGGGGCTTCTTCCTAACGTTATTGAGCATTCCCTCCCCGTAAGAAAGTGTCTCAAGACTTTCGGGCCACGCATACCTGAAGCGAAAGACATTGACTCCCTCCATCACCTCTCGCTTTGGACATCCTGCGGCATGGGGTGCAATGATTGTAACCTCATGCCCAATTTTTATAAGTGCCTTTCCCATGTTGAGTACAAAAACCCCAGCCCAGTCCCCGTACCATCTGGGAAATGAGCTGGTAATCATCAGGATTTTCAATTACTCCCCCTCTTGTATCTGCTACTTAAGAGATTTATTATACTCCATGTCAAACCACATAGCAAAGAAGAGCGATTGTAGCCCCGATATGAAAAGGAAGGCCGCAAAAAGCGCACTGGTAGAAGCCACCCCGTAATCTACAAGGTTGAACAAACCCATAAGCCTCACCGCAATGAGGTAAAATCCGAACAGTACACCAAAAGGGGTCAGTGTCAGGCCCAACAGGTAAAAGAAGACCAAGGGGTGAAAATCGTAAATAATATATTTTTTTACCATTCGGGAAATAAATCCCTTAATCAGGAGCCACAAAATGGTCGGGATAATTTTTAAAATCTTTATCTCTGACTTCTCCCCGATGTTGTAAATCGGTTTTATATTAA
>JAUWME010000377.1 GCA_030613285.1 Candidatus Zymogenus sp.
ATTGCACGCTGTTATGAAGGCTGGTTATAGGCCTTTTTCTACTCTTGGCATACAGGCATCGCAGGTTACCATCACCCTACCGTCTCCCCTCAACTCTGGAATCCCCAGGGGGCACGCAATCTGACAGGCACCGCATCCCACGCAGATACTTTCGTCGAGGATAACTTCTCCCGACGCCAGCTTTTCTATGGCGTTTGCGGGACAGACCGGAATGCAGTTTGGTTTTTCGCAGTGGTAGCAGAGCAGGGGCGTTGGTATGGCATTATATTCTTTAACAAAGATACGCGCCTTTGGCGGAACAAACTCTGCCATCGCTTTTTCAAGGTCTTTCGACATTGAATGCTCTACGGCACAGTTGAGTTCACACCGTTTGCAGGCGACACATTTTTCAATATCAACTATAATTGTTCCTTTCACGCTCTCTCCCCATTTCATATTTAGGTTTAATACATCTCGTCTATAAACTCACGGATGAGTTTTAGCGATTCGGGATGTCTCAATATTAAGATGTCGGCACCAGCCAAAAGAAGACCCTGGGCCGTCATCGCTTCGAGCAAGATACCCCTCTTTTCGGGATCACCGAGTTCTGGCGCTTCGTCTGAGGTCAGCTTTGCCTCCTTGACTTTCCACACTTCTTTGGCAACTTGGCAAATCATCGGTATCTGGAGTTTTATGTCCTGTTGTACCAGTGCTGCAGTTCTGAGTCTCTCCATTACCGAGTACGTGTACTCAAAACCGTAGCCAAGACCTCCCACGGTAGGATCGATGAGAATCTTGTCCATCGGCACTCCGAGGTTTTCCAGCAGAATATTTAGTTGTTTTGCAAGGTTGATGTCAATGGGGGATGATGCAATGACTGTGTGATTGTAGGCCAGCGCGGCGGCCCCGATTTGCTTGTAGTTTCCCTCAACTACAGGCCCAAGCATCAGGTTTTCTCCTTGGCATTGTTCTGCAACCAACTTTAGAAGATCGGCGTCTTTTGCCTCGTTTGTGGTGCCCAGCACAATTAGGGGCAAATCCACCGCAGCGATGACCTCTTTTACCAGTGCTGCGGCTTCTTCGATGGGCTTATCGAGGCCGTTTGGGTCTGTACTAAGAAGCGACAGACAGAGGAGGTCTGGTTTGTAATCTTCCACCGCCTTTTTTGCCCAGGCAACGGGGTCTTTTAGCAAATCTCCGTACACATCTGACACGGCCTTTGCGCATTCGGGAATTTCCGAATCCACAATTTCGAGAGCCAGCTTCGGTTTGTTTGGCATTGCCCCCTCAAAGAGATGAAAGGGATAAGTTGCTTCTCCACCCACAGTAACTTCCTTCCCCTCTTTTCCCAGTTTCATCTCTTTAATTGCCCCGGTGTATTTTATTGTTCCATCCAACTCAGCCATTTTTTACATCTCCTATTTATATAACAATTTAAAAATGTAGGTTTTTACAAAAAATTCCTCTTGCCCAACACTGCTGACAACAACCATTGGCAGGGGTGGCAGGGGTTTATGCCGGGGTTTTACGTTTCTCACTGCCGTACCAATCGTCGGAAAACCAGTATCGCTCGGCGGTTTTCAGGTAGTTTATCATTTCATCTTTGGTTCTCAACTTCGATCTCCATTTGTCGGCGGCTTCGGGTTTTCCCGGCTCGTATGTAGTTCCGAGAATCTCGACATCTTTTCCATCAATGCCCTTCTTTTTTAACTTCTCTGTTGACATAATTTACTCCTATGTAATTTAAAGTTTATTTAAATACCCAGTTTTTTCTATTAGTGCGTTTACCGCCAATTTTATTGGGGAGTCAGCCTTAAGGCTTAAGAGGGATTCGTCGTCAAGATATAGTTCCGAAACGGCTGTATCTCTTGGCATCACCCCGTAGAGGGACAAACCGAGGTTCTCTATCTCCTCCATCGCCCTGGGGTCAAGCTCTCCCTCCACCATGTTTACCACAAGCCCCATCTCTTTGATATCAATATTCATTTCTATCGCAAGGTCTTTTAGTCTTCCCGCGGTTCTTATCCCCTTTATTGTATGATCAGAAACCAAAAGGAGGATATCCAACTTGGCTGTGGTCTTACGACTTAGGTGCTCCATTCCGGCTTCGTTATCGATTAAGACTATCTTGTAGTTTTCTGCCAACTCCTCCAGTGCTTTTCTTAGAAGGTTATTGGCAAAGCAGTAACACCCCGGCCCCTCTGGCCTCCCCATTACAAGGAGGTCAACCTTTTTCCCCTCGATGACCGACTGATGCATCCTCATCTCCAAAAATGCGGCTTTGGTCATCCCGGCGGGTATCTTACCCTTTTGGTCGATAAAACTTTCTAACGTTGCGCCCAGTGTTTCGGTAACTTCTACTCCCAACGCATCCCCAAGATTGTAATTTGGGTCGGCATCCACAGCAAGGATTGGGGTTGCACCACCTTCCTTCAGGGCTGATACAATCAGCGCTGAGATGGTTGTCTTTCCCGTTCCCCCTTTTCCTGCAATCGCTATAACTTTCATCTTACTCCAATATCATATTATATTACTTACTATTTAATGAGCTCGTTTATACAGAGATCTTCTCTTCTTTTGCGCCTATCTTCTCAAACTTCTCTTTCACAGTAGGAAACGAGTCAAAATCTGTATGGGGCAAAAACATTGCTGCCATGTAGTGATCCATAAATCTGTTGTCTTCTGAAAGTTCCAAATTTGTCATATTTCTCGCAATTTTTTCGCCGTCGTCGAGCATCTCATTTGAAAGGGAAATTAGCAACGCCCCGGCGAGAGAAGCATTCCCGACAAATTGAAAGCGTTCCAGCGGGAGATCCGGCAGGAGGCCTATGGCGATGGCATTTTCGAGATCGATGAAATCTCCGAAGGCCCCAGCGATGATTACATTTTTGATATCAGAAAGCATTATCCCTGTCTTTTCCATGAGGGAGGTATATCCTGCAAACATTGCCGCCTTTGCCCTCATAATGTTTTCTATATCCACTTCATTTATGACGATATCCTCTCCGGTGGCGGAGTTTTCCGCCCAAGCGATGACATATTCCATCCCACTGTTCCCTTTACGTATTCTCTTTGAGGGGATTTTTTTTCTTATTTTGCCATCTTGGTCAAGCACCCCGGCGATAAAAAGCTCTGCCAGAACGTTTATTATCCCCGATCCACATATTCCCTTTGGCTCTTTTTTCCCGATGGTCTTAATCATAGGCTCAAAGTCGTTTGGATTTATATAGAAACCCTCGATGGCCCCAGGCGCTGCGTGC
>JAUWME010000129.1 GCA_030613285.1 Candidatus Zymogenus sp.
CTTACAGAGTAAGTTCGTCTGAATCCCTCTTCCACTTAGATATTGCCTCTTTATTTTCCGCTATTGTTGACTTGATCGTAAAATCGGTGTATGCTCAAGTTTAATTCAAATTGATGGTATCTGCAACAGAATTCTTGATGATGACAAAAATGAGGAATTTATTTATATGTTAGTTCTGGGAATTGACACTTCTTGTGACGATACCTCTGCCGGCGTGGTTACAGGCGATCTTGCCATATTATCCAATGTTGTTTCTTCACAAGATGAGGTGCACACGAAGTTCGGGGGGGTTGTCCCGGAGCTGGCCAGCAGAAAGCATCTGGAAAATATTATCCCGATTGTAGATTCTGCCCTTGTGAAGGCTGGGGTTGCTCTAAAGGAGATAGACATCATCGCTGTGACCAAGGGGCCGGGGCTTGTTGGCTCTTTGGTCGCTGGCATCTCTGCCGCAAAGGCGATTAGTCTGGCTTTGCAGATTCCCCTATTGGGCGTTAATCATCTGGAGGGGCATATTGCATCAAGCCTGCTTACAAAAAATCCCCCGCCACCGAAGTTTCCCTTCGTTGCGCTGGTGGTTTCTGGCGGGCACACCAGCCTTTACTTGGTAAAAAAAGATGGGGAAGGCGAAGGCGGGACGATTGAATATGTTTTGAAGGGGCAGACGCTGGACGATGCCGCGGGGGAGGCCTTTGACAAGGTGGCGAAGCTATTAAACTTGGGATATCCGGGGGGGAGGTTGATTGAGAAGGCGGCGGCTTTGGCCCATGATGCAGGATGGGAGGGTGTTACGTTTCCGAGGGCGTACCTAAAAAAAGGTTCATTTGACTTTTCATTTTCCGGCGTCAAGACTTCGGTGAGAAATTACATCAAGGCAAGTGAGAAGGATGGAGATTTGGACGATGAATTGAAGGGGAGGATTGCCCAAGGTTTTCAGGAGGCCGTTGTGGAAGTATTGGCTAAAAAGAGCATCTCCCTTGTCCTGACCGAAGGTGTTGATACCCTCGTTGTGTGCGGAGGTGTGGCAGCAAATGGCAGGCTCAGGGAAGTCATCTTTGAGGGCGCTGTGGAGCACGACATTCGGGTGGTGATTCCCAAAAGAGAGCTTTGCACCGACAATGGGGCGATGATTGGGGCGGTGGGTGTGTTAAGGGCTAATGAAGCACGGCTTGACAATCTCTCCATGAATGCAATATCGAGACTAAAAATTTAGACGAGGTTGAAAATGTGGGTATGGCGTGATGCGCAAAGTTTAGCTTAATACTGGAAATACTATTACAATTCTAAAGTGGAAACTATGACAGAAGAACAAACTATTACTGAAGAAGAAGAAACAAAAACCGAGACAGGGGAAGTTGAGGAAGAGGGGGACGGGGACGTAGAGAAAAAGAAGAAACGGCGCACGATCAGGGAGCTTTTGAGAAAAGCCATAAAATCGAACGATTCGCCAAAGAAGATCGCCCTGGGATTGGCAGTCGGGGTCTTGATGGCGTTTTCACCCCTTGCCGGAACGCAGACTATCTCATCTCTCGGCCTCGCATTTTTGTTTAAGGCAAATAAAATCTCGGCATTGGCAGGGTCGTTTTTTGCTAACCCATTTACCATGCCGATTATCTACTTTTTGGAACTAAAACTTGGAAAGGCGATCCTCGGATATTCTCTTCAATTACCCACAGACATTATCAACGACATTCCCGGGCTGATGGCTCTTGGATCTGAGGTTATGCTCTCTCTCACTATCGGTTTTTTCTTATTGGGAACAGCAGTAGCAGTAGTTGCCTATTTTGTCATGTTGAGGTCTGTCTTTGCATATCGGAAAATGCGTGAACATCTACGGGAAAAAAAGGATTGATGGAATATGAATATATATGGTTCATCCGATTAATGTACTTTACAAGAAAAAAGTAGCAGTATTTTTTAGAAATTTTTTGAGATACAAATGATAGAAATGAGGGTAGCAGGGTAGGGAAAATGGTTTTAATTAATCCTTGGAGATCAGTTATAACAAGGGGCTTAAGCCCCTTGTCTTAGAAGATACTCAAAATACGAAAGAACCAAAAGTGTTGGATTTTTCGCCAAACGTTTTGACATTGAATCATATTAGTAACATAAAAGAAAATCAATGACCTCCATTAAAAAGATACTCGATGAGCACGGCATTTTTCCATACAAGGGTAGGGGGCAGCACTTCCTTGTCCAAGGGGGGATCGTAAGAAAAATTGTGGATGTTGCGGCGCTTAAAGATGGGGACACGGTCGTGGAGATCGGCCCCGGAACCGGTGTCCTCACCCAGTCTCTCATGGAGCAACCAAATAGGGTGATGGTCATTGCAATTGAATCTGACAGAAAGCTTGCCCAGTTGGTTAGTAACAAATTTGACAAAGTTATTTCAGAAGGTGAACTGGAGGTTGTCTTTGCCAATGCCCTGAAATTTGACTTTCATGCCCTGGGAGAGAGGGTCGGGAAAAAGTTCACGGTGGTGGCAAACCTTCCCTACAACATCTCCACCGAGATGATATTTAAGCTGCTGGACGCCGGCCAACATATCGACAAGTTTGTCTTGATGCTCCAAAAAGAGGTGGCAGAAAGATTGACAGCAAACCCCGGCACAAAAAAATATGGAGCGCTCACCGTCATGGCGTCTCTGCTGTCTAAAATCTCGCTTCAGTTTGTTGTTGGAAGGGGAAATTTCTACCCTGCGCCAAATGTCGATTCTGCGGTAGTCCTCTTTGAGATTCGCCCGGCGCCACTCACCGACGTGGTTGATCTGAAGGTATTTAAGGGGATAGTTCGGGCGTCGTTTAACAACCGAAGGAAGACATTGAGAAACGCCCTCAAATCTATCCCCGAAATTGTTCCCGCAGATGCCGTGGAAGAAGTGGGGGAGGCCGCGGGAATCGACCTCAACCGCCGGGGGGAGACCCTTTCTGTTGAGGAGTTCGGCTCTCTTTCGGATGCTATTACTAATTTGCAACGATAAGGTTTATTCGTGCATATTGAGATTGCTTTGTCGCTTTGTCTCCACCTTGTCATTCAAGAGCTTGACGAAGGAATCCATTATTCTGTCATTCCCAACTCGATTGGGAATCCAGTTTGATATTCCTGCTTCCCAAGGGAATAACATTATGATTTAATTTTAGCCTGGATTCCCTCTTTCGAGGGAATGACAAATAATTATTGAATGACATTAAAGGGGCAATGACATTAATGGGAAAATTACTCAGGTATTCCGTCAACCACCACCTCAACGCCAAAGTGATCCGATACAAACACCCCATCGATCGGCTCGTTAAATATCAACCGCGAGGACTTTATCATCCCAGGCTTAAAGTGCTTTGAGAGGAAAATGAAATCTATCCTTCGGGGCACTTCCATGTCAAAATCCGCCTCAAGGCGACTGAGGGGGTCTTTGAGCGTTTTTCCATCCGCCCAAGTTTGCGCACCGTCAAAGGCGGTGTTGGGGTTCTTGTTTGAATCCCACGTAAAACCGTCAGCTCCAGGATTCATTATCTCGTAGGGATCCAAAAGTCCAAGGTCGGCAATCATCTTTTGAACCGCCGGGGAGGCCTTTGTTGTGTTAAAATCGCCCATGATGACGTAGGGGTAGTTGTGTTTTTTTGTAACTTCCCTGACAAACGCCATGAGGTTTAAGACATCGCTTTCGGTCCTCTCGTGGCTCACTTTCATTTCTTTTAGGATGGCCTCCTTTTCTGCTTTTGTCAGGTCTCCCGATATTACCAAGTCATCGAGTTTTTTCGTCCACGTCTCGTCCATGATGAGGCTGAAATGGGTGTGGGCATTAAAGACAATGAGTGGTCTGCCGTCGATGACGACCTTTGCTGCCACGACGTTTCTGACCTCTTTCATGTGGACAGAGAGATAATCTCGTTGGATGCCTTTGCCGGAGAGACGCCTTGCGCCGAGGTATTTGAGGTGGTTGCTTTTCTTTGCAAGGATGGCGTCTCCTTCTAAAAAGTTTGAGGGAAGACCAAAGCCAAAGAGCTTGAGACCGGAGTTTGCCACCTTCCAGACTGCGTTGTATCCAATGTGACGGGCGAGCTTTTTTGCGAAACGGGGGAGCTCGTTTGCCTCTTGGATTCCGATTACGTCGGGGTCGAGTTTAATAAGCCCCTGTACCAGAAGGTTGAATCGTTTTGCCCTTGTGGCCTTATCCTCGTATTCTCCCATTTTGAGGGTTCCGTTGCCGTCCAGCCCAAACCAGATGTTGTAGTTGACGATCTTAACGTCATCGGCGGTGGCGATTGCTGTGAAGGTAAAGATGGCAAGTGCGAGGATGATAAAGATTGTAGAAACTCTTTTTTTCATTTTTTTTCCTTTAATGAGGTTGCATTAAATAGTTTAATTAATTTGAATTAGCTTCAACATTATATACTCTTTGACAATTATTGCAAAATAATAAAGGCGGTCTTTTGATTTTATCAGCTGGGTTGCAATCGGGCGCTTTATGGCGTGTTAAGTGGATATTACAACGCGATTGCTTCGTCGTTCACTTGTCCTCTGGACAAGCTCACTCCTCGCAATGACAGTTGAAAAGGACTAATCTGAAAAGTCAATTTCAATGTCCGACGTGTCCTTATTAAACAGGTGGTAAGCCGCCACCATCCTGTTGAAGTATCTGGACTGAAGCTCCTTGTCAACAAGCCGCCTCTTTACCGGCCCCAGGGTAAGGAAAAGTTTCAATAGCCTCCTCAGCAATTCGTACGTCCAAAGGTGGTGGTTGTCAAAGATGAAGTTCTGGAGCTTGCCGGTCTCGATGGCCGCCAACGCAAATCGTTCAAAGGTATCCTTCGGGACAAAGTTGATCTCCTCCAACCGCACCATCGTCATCGCCCCTTGAGGGCAGGCATTTGCGCACACGCCACACCCAAGGCACCTCTCGTCATCCACAAGGGTTTTAGTATCACCTTTTTTGATATCACCATCCTTGCCACCAGTCAGAACAATGGCATCCACAGGGCACCGCTTTACACAGATACCGCAGCCGTTGCATTTTTCCTCGTTGGCTTGGTTTAATACCGCCCGGTAATTGCTCTGGATGTTCTGGCTGTACCCAAGCTTCCTGTAGGCCAAGATTGCCTCGCAACAGCAAGAGCAGCAGTTACATATCCAGTTGACGCTATTCTGAACGTTGTCGCCAATCTGCACAAGGTGGTGGTCGATGGCGAGCTTTATGACATCTTTGGCCTCGGCCTTCTCAATCTCTCTGGCAACCCCGTGCTTTGATAGGCTGTACGCTGATGTGTTAAAAGTCAGGCAGACGTCCATGGGGTTTTTGCAGACATCCCCAGCGTGGGACATCTTGTGGCGACAGTAACACGTTCCCACAGCGATGCTGCTTGCCGTCTCGATGATGTGGGATGCCCGCTCGTAGTCCAGTACAATTTTTGAATCTTCACTGGCAGCGATCATCCCCTCCTGAACAAAGACCCTGTCGATGGCGGGGTCAAGGGAGAATATCGTCCTCATAAACCCCTCTTCGGTGTTGATGTATTGCTTGTAAAGTTCGGACAAGGCTTTTGAGTCGAATCTCCCGTCGGTGCGCATGAGCGAAAACTCGAAGAAGCCGGCCATTGTTGGTGCCAGGACGTAATTTTGCGTCTCGTCATTTATCATGTCGAGGAGTATCGCCTTGTCTGCAAGGCCGTTGAGGATTTCGGTGGCTTTGGTTTCTGTGGTTTCCCAGATATCCGCCGCCTTTTTTGCGGTGAAGAAGTTGATGGGGAGGACAGAGACGAGACCCGCCTCTTTTTCGGTAAAGAGGATCTCAAGGATTTTAAAGAGGGTTGCCGATTCCGGCGCCCCCTGGGGGGAGCGATCGAGTCTTCTTTGCAGTTTTCTGTAGTTCTTTGAAGTTATATGACCCATAATAATTTCCTGTAAAAGTTTCCTGTAAAAGTTGCCAAAATAGTTGATATTTTGTTTTTAGATTCCTTGTTGCCCCTTGATTTCCAAAAATTTTATCATTGCGAGAGACTGTTACTCCACCTTGTCATTGCGAGCGACCGCAGGGAGCGCGGCGGTATTCTTAATTACGCGGCCCCTGTGGGGGAATCTCCTTTTCCATAGAAGCCAATTAGCATATTGAGATTGCTTCGTCATTCGTCCGCCCAAAGGGCGTCCTCATTTCTCGCAATGACATTAAAGGGTGCTGTCCCCACCTTGTCATTGCCCGCTTGACAAAGGAATATATTATTCTGTCATTCTCAACTCGATTGGGAATCCAGAATAATATCAACTGGATTCCCCCCCTTTTTCAAGGGGGCAGGCTTTTCCCAAGGGAATAACATTATGATTTAATTTTAGCCTAAGTTTCCGCTTTCCAAGGGAATGACAAATAATTATTGGATAACATTAAAGGGGCAATGACATTGATTTTGCTACTTTGTGAGCTCCCCGCAGGCATCATCAAAGCCGTTGTCGCAGGCCTTTGTAAAATCAGCGAGGGCCTTGGTCGTTTCGCCCATGGCCTTGTAGTTCAAACCACGGGTGTAGCAGTAAAAAGGTTCTTTCGGATCGATACTGATTAATTTGGTGTAGTCCGCTATCGCATCAGAGTATTTTTTTAGACTGCTATATGCCATTCCCCTGTTAGTGTAGGCCTTGGCATAATTCGGGTCAATGGTTATTGCCTTAGTGTAGTCAGCTATCGCTTTGTTGTACTTTTTTGTGAGGTAATAAGCCCAACCCCTGTTGTTGTAGGCTATAGCAAAATCCGGGTCAATACTGACTGCCTTGGTGTAGTCAGCTATCGCATCTGAATACTTCTTTTGATTTCTATATACATTCCCCCTGTTGTAATAGGCAAAGGCATCGTTAGA